>DASQRI010000258.1:0-26212 GCA_035642975.1 Mycobacterium sp. | reverse complement strand
GGCCAGCCGGTTCGGGCCCGAGGTGGCCGCCAAGGCGATCGCCGGCGAGGTTGTCGATCAACACGGCGCGGTGCTCGATCCCACCACAGTGCTGCCGCCCGGTGCCACCGTCTACCTCTATCGGGACCTGCGTGAGGAGGTGCCGGTGCCATTCGGTATCCCCGTGCTTCATCAGGACGAGGACATCGTGGTCGCCGACAAGCCACACTTCCTGGCCACCATGCCGCGCGGGCGCCATGTCGCGCAGACGGCGCTGGTGCGGCTGCGCCGGCAACTCGGATTACCCGAGCTGAGCCCAGCCCACCGGCTGGATCGGTTGACCGCCGGGGTGCTGCTGTTCACGACTCGCCGCGAGCTTCGTGGTGCGTACCAGACGCTGTTCGCCCGTGGCGCGGTCCACAAGACGTATCTGGCGAGGGCTGCCGTCGACCCGACCGTGGCGTTGCCGCGGGTGGTGCGCAGTCGGATCGTCAAGCGCCGCGGCAACTTACAGGCCGTCGAAGAACCCGGCGAGACCAATGCCGAGACGCTGGTCGAGTTGATCTCGCCGGATGGCCTGTATCGGCTGACGCCGCGCACCGGGCGCACCCACCAGCTGCGCGTGCATATGGCTTCGCTTGGGCTGCCGATCTACGGAGACCCGTTGTACCCCAACGTGATTGACGTACCTGCCGATGACTTTTCCACGCCGCTAAAGCTGCTGGCGCAGCGTATGGAATTCGAGGATCCGCTGACCGGATCTCAGTGTCGGTTGGTCAGCTCGCGACGGCTGGATCCTTCGCCCTAGCAGCGCTCGCTGCCGCGATGCATGCGCGGCAGCGCCTGACCCGCAAGACCATCGCGGATCGGCGGTTCAGCCGAGATGGCCGCAACGGTCCCGACTGGCGCGGCAGCCCGGGTGGACGTCACGCCCTGCACGGCAGCACGCAGCGTGTTCCAAGCGCGCGCCTTGAGGGCCCCGGCGTTGAGGGCGCGGATGGTCGTCAGATTGCTGAGGCTGACTTGGTTCTGCAGTGTTAGCACGCTGATGCCCTTCAGTAATCCGGCGGAATCGTTCGTCGGTGTTGGCAGCGTCGTCGCTATTGATGGTGACTAGCGCGAAAGCCCAGCAGTCGTGGTGATCGGGGTCACAGGCCAGTCAGCAATGACTAACCGGCAATCGGCAATTTCTATTCCACGGTACGTGGCCCGAGACGTTCCTGCTCGCTGAGGCGCTGCTTACTCGACACGTGTCAAAGAATTACTCGACGTTCGATCACCGACACCAGTGACGTCCAGCGCGGCCAGCGAGGCGGCTGCATCGCTGTTCACCTTCTAGGGGACTGGCCGCGGCGAAGTCGGCCGGTTGTCGGCGCGCGCTTTTGGCGACGCCGGCAAGGCTGGATCGGGCAATTCATTTCTCGGCGCGGCCGCCGATGTCGCATCGCCTGTCCGGACGGTAAACAAGTCGGAAACTCTGGCTGAAATCGCAAGCGCAGCGATGCTCAACGATCGCCGGGCACGATTGCCGCAGCACGAATCTTGTTAGCATGCTTCATGCCTGCGCTAAAGAAAGCAGTACGGCGGGCTATGGCAGTGCCGGCGGCGATCACCTCGTCTGTATAAGGGAATTGGATTGAAAATCAATCGATTTAGCGCCGCTTTGAGCATTCTGGCTATTGGCGCGCTGATCTTGTCGGCCTGTGGCGGTCACAACAACGCCGGCGGGGGAAGCACGACGCCGACCACGGCCCCCGTCAAGGTGACCTGCGGCGGCAAACCGGCTCTGAAGGCCAGCGGTTCCACGGCCCAGAAGAACGCCATGACGCTGTTCGTCAAGGCTTTCGCACAAGCCTGCCCGGGGCAGTCCCTGACTTACACGGCCAATGACTCCGCCGCCGGGATCAAAGACTTTCTGGATAACCAAACCGACTTCGGCGGGTCCGATTCCACGCTGACTAATCAGGAGTACGACAAGGGACGGCAGCGGTGCGGCGGCTCGCCGGTGAAGAGCCTTCCGGTGGTGGTTGGACCCATCGCCATCGCCTTTCACGTCAACGGTCTGACTTCGCTGAACCTCGACGGCCTGACCGCGGCCCAGATCTTCAACGGCCAAATCAACATGTGGAACGACGGCGCGATTCAGCTGCTGAACTTGGGTGTCACATTGCCGGCTGAGCCGATCCATGTGGTGTTCCGCAGCGACGAATCCGGGACAACGGACAACTTCCAGAAATATCTCGATACCGCTTCCCGAGGCACCTGGGGTTTTCCGGCCGGCAGGAAGTTCAACGGTGGTGTCGGCGTGGGCGCTGTCGGCAACGACGGCGCTGCCGCGGCCGTCAAAAGCACCGAAGGCTCGATCACCTACATCGAATGGTCGTTCGCCCAAGCGCAGCACCTGGACACGGCCAAGGTCCTCACGTCGGCCGGTCCGGACCCGGTGGGCATCAGCGCAGAGTCGGTGGGCAAGACGATTAGCTCCGCCTGGTACGTCAAGCAGGGCGACGACCTGGCCCTCGACACGATCTCGTTCTACCGGCCGAACCAGCCCGGCGCCTATCCAATCGTGTTGGCAACCTACGAGATTGTGTGCTCGAAGTATCCTGACGCCCAGGTCGCCACGGCCGTGAAGGCATTCCTGGAAAGCGCGATCGGTCCAGGCCAGAAAGACTTGGCCAGCAACGGATACCTTCCCGTCCCCGTCGAATTCATGCCACGGTTGTTGGCCGCGGTCAATAACATCTCATGAACGGAGGTCGGTGATATGAGGTCAGTGTTGCCCGAAGCCATTCCGAATTGTTTGGCGGGACGGCGGCGTCGAGGCGCAATATTCGAAGGCTTTTTTCACCATGGTCAACCCAGTGTTCCAAGAGTTTTCCGGCGGTAGTCGATGTTCGGTGCCATGGAGTTCACGCTATTGCCGCCCGAGATCACCTCGGCGTTGATCCACACGGGGCCCGGTGCGGAATCGTTGATCGCGGCGTCCGGGGCGTGGCAGCAGGTTGGCGCCACTCTTGAGGACTCCGCTGAAAGCTATGGCGCGGCGTTGTCGTCGCTGTCCGGAACCTGGCACGGTCCGTCGTCGTCGGCGATGGTCGCGGCCGTCGAGCCTTACGTGACCTGGCTTCGTTCCACCGCGCAGCAGGCTCAGCAGATCGCCGCCTCCGCGCAGGCCGCTGCGGCGGCGTTCAACTCCGTCCAGGCCGCAGTGGTTCCGACGACCGTCGTCGCGGCCAACAGGACGCAGTTGGCGCAGTTGTTGGCTACCAATGGATTTGGCAGGAATCTGCCGGCCATCGCGGAAACCGAGTCGGAATACCAGAGCATGTGGGCGAACAACTCGGCGGCGATGAGTCGCTATCAGGCGGCCTCGGCACAGGCCTCCACACTGCCGCAGATGACGTCACCGACGTCGGTGACCAACCCGACCGCGCTCAAGACGCAGGCCAGTGCGACGCCCGCCGCGACCAGTTCGTCGTCGCCCACCGTCGCGGCCGCCACTAGCGCTGCCACTCCGGTCAACCTTGGCTTTGCGGACCCGACGACTGGCTATTTTGGATTGGCGAACGTCTATGCCAACCAGTTCGTCTCGTCCGGGTTTCCTATCAACATGCTCAGCTACTTGGCGCAGAACCAATCTGCCCAGGCATTGCAGGGCGTGAACGCCCAGATCGGCCAGGGCGTGTCCGAGGGTGAGGGGGCGCTGGGCGGGGCGGCAGGAAATCTTGGTGGCGGTGGCGCCGGAGCTTTGGGGGCGCTAGGCCAGGGGGCAGGAGGCGCTGGCTCGCTGGGTGCCGCCGGACTCGGCCAGGTTAATACGTCGGCGGCGCTGGGTCGTGGGGTGCCGATGGGTACGCTGACCGCGCCGCCCGGCGCTGCGGGCCTGTTGGCGACTTCCCAGGCGCCGGTGCAACTTGCGTCAGCGGCATCGCCGCTCCCGGCGGGCGGATCCGGGATGCCCATGCTGCCGCCGCTCATGCCGCCACCGGTTTCGCCGGGCAGTGGCTGGCGCAAGCGCAAGCAGCAGAAGTACGAAGACATGGCCATCGGCGCCGAACTCAAGGGGTCGGTGATGAAACCACCGCCATCGGCGGGCTAAGCGAAAACCTGCATCAACTCATGAGCCGCGGTTGCGGTGTAGGGAACCAAGACCGTTCTGAATTCCTTGATCCACCTGGCCCTGGACGCCGGGCTTGCCACCCGGGACCCCGACTGCCGGGTGGCAGCTGCAGCCGAGGGTGCCGAACGGGTTGGGGTCGGCGCTGGCCGGCGTGGCTGCGGCGCCCGCGGCACCGAGCAGGACCGCGACGCTGACCAATACTTTCTTGATCACGAACAGTTCTCCATGGGACTCATTGTCCAGCGTGCCTCGGGCAGAACGCGGCGACGCTGACACCGACGAAAAAGCCGGCGTGATAGCCGTCCAGACTACTCTGCTGCATCACGTCATTGGCGACGTCCTGCGTGGCCTTGCCTTGGTCAAGTTCGTCGCAGACCTGATGGCCGGCTTGGACCGCGGCCTGCGAAGACGCGAACGTAATCCCCTTGGACTTGAGTGCGCTCACGAAATTAGTGTCGACCGCGTCGGCATGCGCGGTGGGAATTGCGGCCGCCACAAGCCCAAGCAGCGCGACCGCCAGGACAAAGATGGGCGAGCGCACTTGGGTGGTCGACATCCGGTGAACCTTTCCGCTCAGCAGAATTGGGGGTTTTGCTGATGGCAAGCCAAGCCGCTTACATTGCGATCATTGCATGCCACTGAGAGGCTTGGCGAAGCCCTCGCCGAGGTCGAAGCCGACGAGAGCGATCGTTAACCCGACGGACACGCCTTGGGCGTTCAGCGTTGGCATGCGGGGCACCAGTAGGCAACCCGCTCGCCGCTGTCGTCATAGTTGATGGGCGTGCCGCAGCGTCGGCAACCCTGCCCGGTTCGTCCGTAGACCCAAAGTTGCCGGCCTGCCCGCGTGTCGCCGGTGGTGCAGCGATTCCAGCGGAGGCGGTTGGCCCACAACATGTCGCGTGCGCGGGACACCAACCGGTGCGGGTCGGTGACGGCGCTGGCCGGGGCGGTGGGCAGATGTCCGCTGACGAAACACAGTTCGTTGCAGTAGACATTGCCGATCCCGGCCAGCACTCGCTGGTCCAGCAGCGTCTCGGCAATCGGCCGATCTGGGTGCGCCGCCAGGTTGGCGGCGGCCAGTTTCGGGTTCCAGTCGTCGCCCAGCAGATCGGGTCCCAGGTGGTCGACCACGTCGCCGTCGTGCGCGCGATCGAGGATCTCCAGCACGCCCAGGTCGATGCCGACCGCGCGGATATCGCTGGCTTCCAAGATGATCCGGACCCGGTAGTCGGCGCGCTTCGCCCGGGAGGTCACCCGCCAGCTGCCGTCCATCTTCAGGTGCGAGTGGATGCTGGCCGGTCCGACCCGGATGAACAAGTGCTTGCCGCGGCTATACACCTCGTCGACCACGTGGCCGGTCAGGTCGACCGTCGCGAAGCGTGGCACCCGGACGTCGCAGCGCGTCAGCGTGCGACCGACCAATGCCCGCCGCAGGGTGTCTGCGGTGTGGAAGACGGTGTCGCCCTCGGGCATTCGTTACCGCAGCCGCAGCCCGCGCGGGGTCCGGGCGAACCCGGCATCGGACAAGGCTGTCACTACCGATGCCGACGCCTGTGGCCCCAACACCGGCGCACTGTTGATGCGCTCGACGAGGATCGAATTGACCCGCCCGGCCGCCACCAGATCAGCCAACGCGACAGCCGCGGCATGGTTGGCGTCCGAATCGTCGTCGGCGAAGCTCAGCAGCGACCGTCCGCCGCGCTCGAGGAACCACACCAGCTCGCCGTCGACCAGCACGACCAGCGCCCCGGCCTTGCGGCCCGGCCGCGCACCACTCTCACCGTCCGCGGCGCGCGACGGCCAGGGCAGCGCCGCACCATAGGGGTTCGCCGGGTCGGCCGCGGCCAGCACCACCGCCCGGTACTCCGGTCGCTCCGGGTCGACGCCGTCAAGGTAGCTGCGCAGCCGGTCGACCGTCGATGCCACCGCGAACTGAGCGCCGCCCAGCGACTCCACGAAGTAGCCGCGCTGGCATCGGCCGGCATCCTCGAACGCGGTCAGCAGCTTGTACAGGGTGGCGAAGCCACCCGGCACCGCCTCCGCCGACACCGCACCCCTGGTCAGCACCCCGTGACGGTTCAGCAGCAGCTCGGCCTGGTGGTGGGCCCGCGGGGTGGAGTCGGGTTCGGGCGTCGGCAGCGCCGACCAGCGGCCGGCCACCGTCGGATCGGCGGCGCGGGACTGCGCGTGCGCGACGCTGTAGCGGCTCAGGCGGGGTGGGCGCCGTCCGCGGCCCTGCCGGTGCGCCGGCGCTGAGCGTTTGCGCGCGGCTCCGCCCCCGATCAGCGTTGCGCGCACCGGCGCAAAGGTGTCGCCGGTGACCCGGCCGGCCCAGATCAGTTCCCACAGCGCCGCTTTGAGCTCCTGTTCACCGATTCCGTCGTGTGTGAGCTGCCGAAAGAAAAACGCGCCGCCACCGGCCAGCATGTCCAAGATCGCGCGATGGACCTCGGTGAACTCGATCTCGGTTGCGGCGGGCAGCGTCAGCGGGGCGCAGTCGGCCGGGTGGAAAGCAACCCAGCCGTCGCTGCCGGAGATTGTCCCGGCACCTGACCACATGATCTCGCCGGAGGCCAGCAGCTCGTCGAGCATCGCGGGGGAGTAGTCGCGCACTCGCGGTGCCAGCACCAGCGATTCGATCGCCGAGGCGGGTAGCGGGACGCCGGCCAGCTGATCGATGACGGCCGCCAGCCCGTCCAGGCCGGAGTTGGCCGCCGAACCGGTGGCGCCCATCCCGTGCCACGCCGGCAGAAAACGCGCATAGGCGCTGGTGCTGACCGGCTCTACCTGCGCCCGCAGCGCCGCCAGCGATCTGCGCCGGAGAATCCGCAGCACGTCCGCGTCACACCACTGGTCGCCGACGGCTTCGGTGGAGAACTCGCCGCGGACCAGCCGCCCATCGGCGGCCAACCGGCCCAACACATCGGCCGCGACCCGCAGCCCAAGCCCGAACCGGCCGGCGACGTCGGCAGTGGTGAACGGCGCGTGGGTGCGCGCATACCGGCCCAACAGCTCACCCAATGGATCGGCCACGGCCTCGGTGAAGCTGGCCGGCACGCCGACCGGTACGGCCACCCCGACGCCGTCGCGTAGTCGGCCGATGTCCTCGATCGCCACCCACCAGCTGCGGCCGGCGTAGGACACCGGCAGCGCGCGCTTGGCAGCGCTCAAGCCTTCCAACCAGCCGCCGACGTCGGCACCGCCGGCCCGGGCGGCGACCTCATCGATGGTCAGCGGGCCGAGCAGCCGCAGCAGGTCGGCCACCGCTTCGGCGTCCCGGGCCGTCCGGTCGGCCGACAGGTGCTGCAATTGCCTGCCGGTGGCGGCGACGACCTCGGGGTCGAGCAGCTCGCGCAGCTCGACTCGGCCCAGTAACTCGGCCAGCAGTGTGGCGTCCAGCGACAGCGCAGCGGCGCGGCGCTCGGCCAGCGGGCTGTCGCCCTCGTACATGAATGCCCCGACGTAGCCGAACAGCAGCGACGCCGCGAACGGCGACGGGGTCGCGGTTTCGGTTTCCAGCACGCGTATTTTGCGCGCGGCGATGTCGGTCATCAGCCCGGCCAGCGTCGGCACGTCGTAGACGTCCTGCAGGCATTCGCGGACCGCCTCCAGCACGATCGGGAAGTCCGGGTATTTGCGGGCCACGTCGAGCAGCTGCGCGGCGCGCTGTCGCTGATGCCACAGCGGCGTCCGACGGCCAGGGTGTCGCCGAGGCAGCAGCAGGGCCCGGGCGGCGCACTCCCGGAATCGCGAGGCGAACAACGCCGAACCACCGACCTCCGCGGTGACGATCGGGTCGATCTCGTCGGCGTCGAAGACGAATAGCTCGGCACCCGGCGGCGTATCGCCGGAGTCGGACCCGTCGTCGGAAAAGGTGTCAGGCAGGCGCACCACGATGCCGTCGTCGGAGGCGGTGGGTTTCTCATCGATGCCGTAGCGGTCGCGTAGCCGCCGGCTCACCGCCAGCGCGAGCGGGCCGTGCACCCGCAGCCCATAGGGGGAGTGCAGAATCACCCGCCAGTCACCCAGCTCGTCGCGGAACCGTTCGACCAGCAAGGTGGTGTCGGTGGGTACCACGGTCGTGGCGGTGCGCTGGTCGTCCAGCAGCCGCCATAGGTTCTCGGTGGCGTAATCATTGAAACCCAAAGCACTGCAACGGTTGTCGAATGCGCTCCGATCCATGCTGGCCAGCTCGCCGGTGAACTTGCCTACCGCTTGGCCGAGCTCGGGGGGACGCCCGGAACCGTCACCGCGCCAGAACGGAAGCCGCGCCGGCTCGCCCGGCGCCGGCAGCACCAGCACCCGGTCATGGGTGATCTCGGTGATCCGCCAGCTGGTCGCGCCCAGCGCGATGACATCGCCTGGCCGAGACTCGTAAACCATCTCCTCATCGAGTTCGCCGACTCGAGAGGGCTTTTCAGAATCGGTGGCGAGGTAGACGGTGAACAGGCCACGGTCCGGGATGGCGCCGCCCGATGTGACCGCCAGCCGTTGCGCGCCCGGTCGTGCCGTCACCGTGCCGGTGTCGCGGTCATACACCAGGCGTGGCCGCAGCTCGGCGAACTCGGTCGACGGGTATTTGCCGGACAGCAGATCCAAGGTGGCCTCGAATGCGCTGTGTGGCAGCGTCGCAAAGGGGGCGCTGCGCCGCACGGTGTCGAACCAGCGGTCGACGTCCAGCGGCTCGAGCGCGGCCGCGGCCACGGTGTGCTGGGCGAGGATGTCGAGCGGGTTGGTAGGCACCCGCATCGTCTCGATCTGGCCGTTGAGCATCCGTTGCACGGCCACTGCGCAGCCGATCAGGTCGGTGCGGTGTTTGGGGAACAGCACCCCATGTGAGATTTCACCGACTTGGTGTCCGGCCCGCCCGATGCGCTGCAGGCCGCTGGCCACCGACGGCGGCGCCTCCACCTGGATCACCAGGTCGACCGCGCCCATGTCGATGCCCAGTTCCAGGCTCGAAGTCGCCACCACGGCCTTCAGCCGTCCGGATTTGAGGTCGTCTTCGACGATCGCACGCTGCTCCTTGCTGACCGAACCGTGGTGCGCGCGGGCCAACAGGGTTGGGGCGCCGTAGGTTTGGCCGCTGCCTAGCAGCTGGGCCGGCGCGCCGCCGGCGACCTTGGGGTTGGTGTCGCCGGACAGGGCTCGATTGCCCAGCTTCTCCTCATCGCGCTCCGCGTCCCCCTCGCCGCTGCGCGGCTGGGGGTGCCCCCACTGCATCGTCGCCGGGCGGTCCACACCCGTGCGTTCGGCGTGAATCTCGTTGAGCCGAGCGGTCAATCGCTCAGCCAACCGTCGGGAGTTGGCGAACACGATCGTCGAGTTGTGGGTCTCGATGAGGTCGACCAGCCGCGCCTCGACGTCGGGCCAGATGGTGTTGTTCTCCAGGTTGGCCATATCTGGGACCGGGACCTGCACGGTCAGCTCAAACGTCTTGGCCGCCGGGGGGGCCACGATCGTCGTCGGGGACGCTCCGGACAAGAACCGGGCAACCTCCTCGGGCGGTCGCACGGTCGCCGACAGGCCGATGCGCTGAGCGGGTTTCTGCAACATGTCGTCGAGCCGCTCCAGCGACAGCGCCAAGTGCGCACCCCGCTTAGTACCTGCGATGGCGTGCACCTCGTCGACGATCACGGTTTCCACACCGGCCAGCGTCTGCCGCGCAGCCGACGTCAGCATCAAAAACAACGACTCCGGCGTGGTGATCAACACGTCGGGTGGCATGGAGATCAGCTGCCGGCGGCGTGCCGGTGGGGTGTCGCCCGATCGCACCCCGACGGTGATCTCCGGCGCGGGCAGACCCCGCTGCGCGGCAACCCGCGCCATCCCCGCCAGCGGGGTGCGCAAGTTGCGCTCGACATCAACGGCCAGCGCTTTCAGCGGCGAGATGTAGAGCACCCGAGTGCCAGTAGTTCGCTCGCCGCGCGGCGGGCCGGCCAGATCATCGATGGCCCACAGAAACGCCGCCAGTGTCTTACCCGAGCCGGTCGGGGCGATGACCAGCGTGTTGTTGCCGTCGGCGATCGCCGCCCAGGCGTCGGCCTGCGCGGCGGTCGGTGCCGCGAAGGTACCGGCGAACCAGTCGCGTGTGACGACGCTGAACCGCGCGAGCGGACCGTCGGGCACAGAACTCATCTAGCCATCATGGCAACGGGCTATGACAACTGGCACGGCCCGCATCTCACCGCGCGTCAGCCCGCATCGTCACCGGACGTGAGCTGATGACCCGGCTCCTCCTCGGGCCTTACGGCCCGCATCGTCACCGGACGTGATCACCCGCTGGTCGGGCCCGACCGCCTTGGCCAGTTGGTCGGGAATGCCGTCAACTCGGGCTATCGCATCCAGTAGCGCGTGAGCGCAGGTGTCGCTGAGGTGACCCGCGTCCGTCTTCGGGTGGATGATCCGCTGCCGGCACACCTCGAAGGTCAACGCGAGCCAGCCGTGGACGATGATCCGCAGGTCGCGTTCAACGTCGGGCTCGAGGTCATTGCCCGGGCCGTCGGTTTCGATGATGCGGTTCATGATGTGTTCCATCTGGCGGTCCTTGGCTTCGTCGTCGATGCCGAGTAACACCGGATCGGAGCGGCCGAGCCCGACATAGGCGGCCCACGCGGCGTGCGGGTGCTCCTGGTGGTACTGCATGTAGGCAAGGACGCCGGCCCGGGTCTCTTCAAAAAGCGTCTGGTCCGGGGTCGGCAACGCGTTGGTGGTCTCGAACAGCTGGTCAGCCTGCCCTTTGACGACGGCAGCGAAGAACGCCCGCTTGTCGGGGAAGTAGTGATACATCAACGCACGGGACACGCCGGCCCGCTCGGCGATCTCGTCGATGCGGACCTCATCGTAGGGTCGCTGGCCGAAGACTTCCGCGCCTAAGGCCAGCAACTCGGCGCGGCGGTCCTCCGGAGATAACCGGCGCCGGGGCGTTCGCATAGAGCAGATGGTACTTGTCGATCCTTTCCGCAGGCCCGCAACGGTCGGGAAGCCTCTGCAAACCTGCGTTCGCCTACGCACCCGTCAATACCCGGCGCTCAACCGGTCCGCGTCGCGAATCCGCCGGCGGGGCTCTACCAGCAAGTTTGTTAGCTCAGCGAACCGGCGGGAGATGCGCAGTGTTCTGCCAGGCTTCGCGACGGGCAACAGATCGCGGCGAGGATTCCCGGCGCCCGCCGGGAGCCATAGAATCGCTGAGCCATGGATGCCGAAAGCGATGTCACCCAGACCCGCGTGAGTCACCGGGTCGGCGCGCTGGTCGACAGCTTCGAGACCCTGATTTACGCGATCGCCTTCCTGCTACTGGTGGCGGCCGCGATCCTGGTGGTGATCGGTGGTGGCGAAGCGGTCGTGCAGGCCGCGACCCACAAGGTCAACACCCTGCAGGGCGGCGTCCTTGTCCTCGACCGGGTGCTGATGGTGCTGATCGTCGCGGAGATCGCCGCCACGCTGCGCGCCGTGCTGCTGTATCACGAAATCGCCGCCGAACCCTTTCTCTTCATCGGCTTGATCGCCTGCGTGCGACGGATCTTGATCGTGACCGCAGCAACCGAGCAAGTGCATTCGGACAAGGAGCTCAACCGCCTGCTGCTCGAGTTGGGTGCGTTGGGGCTGCTGGTGATAGGCATCGCCGCGGCAATCTTCATGATTCGCTACAGCGGCCGGCGCGCCGCGCCGACCGGCGGCGCCGACGACTGACAAGCGCGAGCCGACGCTCTCAGCCGAAGTGCACACCCTGGGCCAGCGGCAGCTCGCCGGAATAGTTGACGGTGTTGGTGGCGCGGCGCATGTACGCCTTCCACGCGTCCGAACCGGACTCCCGGCCGCCGCCGGTCTGCTTCTCTCCGCCGAACGCGCCGCCGATCTCGGCGCCGGAGGTGCCAATGTTGACGTTGGTGATGCCACAGTCGGACTCGTCGATGAAGCGTTCCGCCTCCCGCATGTCGGTGCTGAAGATCGCCGACGAAAGTCCTTGGGGCACAGCGTTGTTGATTGCGATCGCGTCGTCGAGGTCGTCATATACCAACACGTAGAGGATCGGCGCGAACGTCTCGGTGTGCACGATGGCAGTTTGCGACGGCATCCGCACCACCGCCGGCGCGACGTAGTAGGCGCTCGGGTGGCCCACATCGTGGCGCTCGCCGCCGACGACCTCGCCGCCGTCGGCGCGGGCCTGTTCCAACGCGCCGACCATGTCGCGGTAGGCCGTCTCGTGGATGAGCGGGCCGACCAGCGTGCCGTCGGTCGACGGGTCACCGATCGGCAGCTGCCGGTAGGCGGCGGCGATCCGCGCGACCACATCGTCGGCAACCGAGCGATGCACGATCAACCGGCGCAACGTGGTGCAGCGTTGGCCGGCGGTGCCTGCGGCGGCGAAGACGACGGCGCGCACCGCCAGATCGAGGTCAGCGGACGGCGTCACGATGGCGGCATTGTTGCCGCCGAGTTCCAGCAGCGTCCGGCCGAACCGCTTGGCGACCCGCGGTCCGACCTGCGCGCCCATCCGCACCGAGCCGGTCGCGGACACCAGCGCGACCCGCTCGTCGTCCACCAGCTGCCCACCGACCTCGCGGCCACCGATGATCAGCGTGCAAACACGAGCCGACAGCCCAACGTCGTTGCCGGCGCGCTCAATCAGCGCCTGACAGGCCAGCGCCGTCAGCGGTGTCAACTCGGACGGCTTCCACACCACGGTGTCCCCGCAGACCAGCGCCACCGCGGCGTTCCACGCCCACACGGCGACCGGGAAGTTGAACGCGGTGATCACGCCGACCACGCCGAGGGGGTGCCAGGTTTCCATCAGCCGATGCCCGGGCCGCTCGGAAGCGATGGTGCGCCCGTAGAGCTGACGCGACAATCCGACGGCGAACTGGCAGACGTCGATCATCTCCTGGACCTCGCCGAGTGCCTCGGAGGTGATTTTTCCCGCCTCGATCGTCACCAGGGTGGCCAGATCGTGCTTGTGATCGGTCAGCAGCTCGCCGAGCCGGCCCACCAGCGCGCCGCGTACCGGGGCGGGGGTGATCCGCCAAGCCGAAAACGCTTGCGCGGCATCGGCGATCGCGCACTCGGCCAGTTCCGGTGTGGTCTCAGCCACCGTGAACAGGACGTCGCCGGTGACCGGCGTGCTTGCCGGCAGGCCATGCTCGCCGGGCTCGCCGAGCGGGACGTCGCAGCCGACTGCGTCCAGCGCCCGGCGTACGCGGGTGCGTAACTCGTCAACGGTGGTCACGCGAATGCCTCCTTGCAGAGTGATTCGTACAGTGCGTAAGGGTCGTGAATGTGACGGTCGATCGCCCCGGCCATCCAGTCCACGCTGTAACCGGAGTCGTCGTCGATCCCGGTGGCCCCTGTAGTCTCGGTGTCGCGGTCGAGGTTGGACCGGAAGATGCCGGCCGCCGATGCTGGCAGAAAGTCTTCGTAGACAACCGGTTTGGCCGGGTCTCCGCCGCGATAGTAAGCCAATCTCTGGGCCGCCATCTCGTCGTCGGTTGAGGGAAAGTACTGCGCCCACACCGTGGCCGGCTCAGCGGCGGCCATGGCCGCGTCGTAACGTTGTCGGCCCTTCGGCGTCAGCGCTACGCCGCGTGCCTCGACCTCGCCGAAGCGGACCCGCAGTGTGCCATCGACGACCGTCCCGTCGTCGTTGCGAAACCGGCGTGGTTCGGCGAGAGCGCGAAACGACGTCTGGCGCAACAGCACCGCGGGTCCGTCCCAGCGGGGCGGTCCCTGGATGGCGTCGATCATCGTGATGCCCCGCGCCGTCATCCGGCGGTACAGCTCGTCGATGTCGAGCACCCGCGGGGTCAGGTGATTGATGTGCGTGCTGCCGACGCCGGCGATGTCGGCGGCCACCGCCGATACCCGCGAAAGCTCGTCATACCAAGCTTTCTCGACCGGTTCACATGACAACGCGAAAGCCGCCACGGCTTGTCCGACGAAGTCACCGGCCTGGTCGGCGTCGCATCCTCCGTCGGCAGCGATCACCCGTGCCCGGGCGAGCAGCGCCGGGTCGAACAGCTGGCGGCGGCCCAGGAAGGTCTGCACCCGAGCACGCAACCCGGCGTCGAAGAAACGCCGATCCCTAATCGCCAGCAGCGAGGTGAAAATCCGAAACGGGTTGCGCGCCAGCTCGTCATCGTCGACCGGCCGAAACGCGGTGGACACCACCGGAACCGGTGACGCGGCGTCCCGCAGGTCGTAGTAGCCGACCGGGGTCATGCCGAACGCCGCGAACAGGTCCGCGACGCCGGCCAGCTCATCGGGGGTGCCGACGCGGATCGCGCCGTGCCGTTCGCTGGTGACCCGGGACAGCGAGCCGAGCCGCTCGGCGCACGGATGCTGCGCAGCGTAATCCTGGTTGACCTGGGCGCTGACCTCGACCAGCGTGGCGTATGCGGGTACTTCGCCGCCGTACATGGCGGAAAGGCCGGCGGCGAACTGCTCGCGCAGTCGCCAGGAGGGCAACTTTTTCGCGTGGCTCAACGGCGATCCCCGCTGCGATACTCTCCGGCCATGGCTGAGACGCTCGACGACATCGACCGGATCTTGGTGCGCGCGCTGGTCGCTGACGGCCGCGCCACATTGTCGGAGTTGGCCGCCAGCGCCGGGCTGTCGATCTCGGCGGTCCAGTCGCGGGTGCGCAGGCTGGAGTCTCGCGGTGTGGTGACCGGGTATTCCGCGCGGGTCGACCCGGCGGCGGTCGGACACCTGTTGTCGGCGTTCGTGGCTATCACCCCTCTCGATCCCTCACAACCCGATGATGCGCCCGCCCGCCTGGAACACATCGAGGCGATCGCGTCGTGTCACTCGGTGGCCGGTGAGGAAAGCTACATCCTGCTGGTGCACGTCGAGTCTCCGCGAGCGCTGGAAGACCTGCTGCAAAGGATCCGGACGACGGCGAACGTGCAGACCCGCAGCACGATCATTTTACAGACATTTTACGATGATCGGCAGTTTGTACCGTAAAAGTTACGGTGCCACGTCAGGATATCGTAAAAGTTAATGATACCGTGGCGGTTATGACGAGCGTGCTGGCAGCTACCGATCGCCAACTCGATCCCGACCGGGTCCACGAGGTGCTGGGGTGCAGCATCCTTGTCGACGGCCTGGATTTCGTGCTCGACCTGGATCGCTCGGCCGGCTCATATCTGGTCGACGCCCGCGATGGGCGGCGCTATCTCGACATGTTCACGTTCTTCGCCTCGTCGGCGCTGGGCATGAACCATCCGGCGTTGGCCTACGACGACGACTTCCGTGCCGAACTGACTGATGCCGCGGTCAACAAGCCGAGTAATTCCGACGTGTACTCGGTGCCGATGGCCCGCTTTGTGCAGACCTTCGCGAGGGTGCTCGGCGACCCGGCGTTGCCGCATCTGTTCTTTGTCGACGGTGGCGCACTGGCGGTGGAGAACGCGCTGAAGGTCGCGTTCGACTGGAAGAGCCGGCACAACGAGGCGCGCGGAGTCAGCCCGGAATTGGGCACGCGGGTGCTGCACCTGCAAGGCGCGTTCCATGGCCGCAGTGGCTACACGCTGTCGCTGACCAATACCAATCCGGTCACCGTGGCCCGGTTTCCGACGTTCGACTGGCCACGCATCGACGCGCCTTACCAACGTCGCGACGCCGACCTCGAAGCGCTGGAAGCCGAGTCGCTGCGCCAGGCACGGGCAGCGTTCGAGGCCTACCCGCACGACATCGCCTGCTTTGTCGCCGAACCCATCCAGGGCGAAGGTGGCGACCGGCATTTCCGGCCGGAGTTCTTCGTCGCGATGCGCGCGCTGTGTGACGAGTTCGACGCGCTGATGATCTTCGACGAGGTGCAGACTGGCTGCGGTTTGACCGGAACCGCTTGGGCCTACCAGCAATTGGGCGCTGCGCCCGACGTGGTGGCGTTCGGTAAGAAGACCCAGGTGTGCGGCGTGATGGCCGGACGGCGAGTCGATGAGATCGTCGACAACGTGTTCGCCGTGCCGTCGCGGCTCAACTCGACCTGGGGCGGCAACTTCACCGACATGGTGCGTGCCCGGCGCATCCTGGAGGTCGTCGAAGCCGACGAGCTGATCGAGAACGCGGCCGCTCAGGGCCGCTATCTGCTGGCGCGTCTCGACGAACTCGCCGGCGAGTTCCCGACTTGGGTGCTCGACGTCCGCGGCCGCGGGCTGATGTGCGCGTTCAGCATGCCGACCGGCACCGATCGCGATGAGTTGCTGCGGCGGCTGTGGCGCAGCGGGGTGATCGTGTTGCCCAGTGGTCAGGCCAGTGTGCGATTCCGTCCGGCGCTCACCGTCGCGCGCGCCGAGATCGACGAGGCGGTGGCAGCGCTCCGCGATGTCCTCGCCGACCCGACCTTCGGCTCGTGACCACGCCTGTTACAGGTTTACCGTCGTCTGGTCGCGGGGTACACGGCTAGGACGCGTGGGATTGCGCGTATAGCGATAGAGGGTCGGGATGCAGACACAACAGCACCGCCCAGCCGGCGACCGCCTGGGGCAAGAAGACAGCGCAGTACACGCTGCCATCCGCTTTGCTGTTCTGGCCGCAGTGGCCGGAGTGGCGTTCCTCATCGTGGCCGCGTTGTGGGACAGCACCTGCACCGGCGCGATGTCCGTCGACACCGTGGCATGCGGTGCGCCCCAGTTGACCCTGCTGGCGTTCGGTGCCCCGCTGATCCTGCTGGGTGCCGGGTGCTGGGCGTTCGTCCGTACTTACCGCGTCTGGCGCGACCACGGCACCTGGTGGGCATGGCAGGGTGCCGGCTGGTTTTTGATGATCCTGATGTTCGTCACGCTCACCATGGGTGCCCCGATCGCCGGACCTGTTCTGGCTGGTTGACGGGTCCGACGGCAATCTCTCCCGCGCCGACGTTCGGCGTTCTACCGTGGTAGCAAGTGCCCAACGACGGGCGCTGAAATGGCGGGAGAGGACACACTCATGGGTGACACCTATCGTGACCCCGTCGACCATGTGCGGACGACGCGGTCACACGCAGGCCAATCAATGATCGATGTGGTCGGCTGGCCGGGGTATCTGCTCGTCGTCGCGGGCGTGATCGCCGTGGTGGGGTCGTTGACGGCGTTCGGCACCGGCCACTCCAGCCAGGGCATGGCCACCGGCGTGATAGCGGTCGCGACGATGACAATCGGCCTGGCGTGGATCGCGATCGAGCACTGGCGGGTGCGCAGGATCGAGGATCGCTGGTACGACGCGCACCCCGACGCCCGGCGGCAACGGCCCGCCAGCTGACACCGACTAGGGCGGCAGCGCTCAGTGGTTGCGCAGCTTTTTGACGAGCTTGTCCTTGGTCAGGCTCGAATAGCCCGAAATGCCAAGCTCTTTGGCCCTCTTCTTGAGTTCGGGGACGGTCCAGTCGTCATAAGAGCCCGACTTGCCACCTGACCTGGCCACGCTGGACCGGCCGCGAGCCGCAGCAGCGTTGGAGATCCGAGCGGCCTTCTCCTTGGAGTCTCCCTGCTTGCGCAGATCCCGATAGAGCTTCTCGTCTTTGATCGATCGGTTGGGCATTGGAACCTCCTTCGTGGCTCTTCCTCACAGATGCCCTTCCCGGTATTCGGCCAAACACCGACGGCGCTGTTGGCGGGGTCTGGTTTTATTCGTCGAAATTAATGGGTATCTGCTCTACACCATGTTGAGGTTGACGGCGGGTGGTCCAGCCATCACCCGATCATGGGAGACAAGATCACGAATGTGATGACATAGATGCCGGCGGCGATCAGTACGAGGATGACCAACGTGATAACGGCGATTAGTGCAATGCGTCGAAGGCGGCGCGTGCGCTGGATTTCCGTGGTCCCGCTCGCGTCCATGGCAGGCGGAATACCCGGCGGCGATCAATGACTAACCAGCTCGAGCGCAAGGGTAGTGTCGGTCAATCAATGCTGGGAGGCCCCATGACCGCTGCTGCGAAGCAAGCGAAGAATCAGCAACGCGGCGAGCGCGCGATCGAACTGCGCGTTGCGGCGAAGCTGGAGAATTTGGCGGTGTTGCGCACTCTAGTGGGGGCAGTCGGCACCTTCGAGGATCTTGATTTCGATGCAGTGGCCGACTTGCGGCTCGCCGTAGATGAGGTGTGTACCCGGCTGATTCGCTCGGCCGTTCCGGGCGCCACCCTGGCGATCGTGGTCGATTCGCGAGACGACGAACTGGTGGTCGAGACCTCTACGACATGCGACAACTACGACGTGGTGACGCCGGGCAGCTTCAGCTGGCACGTACTGACATCGCTGACCGACGACGTACAGACGTTCCAGGACGGTAGCGGGCCCGAGGGCCACGGCATCTTCGGTGTCACACTGACCACGCGGCGGGCGGGCGCTCGCAGGTGACACCGCGAGCTGCCGGCGGTTCTTCATCTCGTCCCAACGAATACGCCGACGTTCCTGACATGTTTCGTGAGCTGGCTGCTCTCGACGCGGGCTCCTCGGACTTCCAGCGTCATCGGGACAAAATCGTCGAACGCTGTCTGCCGCTGGCCGACCACATAGCCCGCCGGTTCGAGGGCCGCGGAGAACCCCGCGACGACTTGGTCCAAGTGGCTCGCGTCGGACTGGTCAACGCCGTCACGCGCTTCGACGTCGAAGCCGGCTCCGACTTCGTCTCTTTCGCGGTGCCCACCATCATGGGGGAGGTCCGTCGGCATTTCCGCGACAACAGCTGGTCGGTCAAGGTCCCACGGCGTCTGAAAGAACTGCACTTACGCCTCGGCACCGCGACCGCCGACCTTTCGCAACGGCTGGGGCGGGCGCCCACCGCGACCGAGCTTGCCGGCGAGCTCGACATGGACCGCGCCGAGGTGATCGAGGGCCTGGTGGCGGGCAGCTCCTACAACACTTTGTCCATCGACAGCGGGGGCAGCGGCGGCGATGACGACGTCCGGGCCATCGCGGACACGCTCGGCGACGTCGACTTCGGTCTTGAGCGGATCGAGAACCGCGAGGCGCTGCGACCGTTGCTGGACGGGCTGCCGGAGCGCGAGCGAACGGTGTTGGTACTCAGGTTCTTTGAGTCGATGACGCAGACGCAGATCGCCGAGCGGGTCGGCATCTCACAGATGCACGTCTCGCGGCTGTTGGCTAAGTCGCTGGCGCGGCTCCGGGACGAGCTGGAATAGCCGGCTCGATCCGGAGTTTTCGCCGTCCGCCTCCGTCATCGCGCGCGCCGACTTGGCCAGCGGCAGCGTGTTGTCGGGGTCGCAGATCCGTAGCAACCGGGAAACGGCCTTGCTCGGTACCACGGCCCAGTGCAGATTGGCGCCCGCGAACCGGACATTGATCAGATGCAGCGCCGAAAAGCCCGCAGTTCCAAAGAAATCCAGACCGGTTAAGTCGACGATCACCGATTTCGAATCTGCGGAGCAGTGCTGCACGTAGTCGGCGAGCTGACTAGCATTGGATGCGTCCAGCTCACCGTGGGCGGTGATCACCACGCAGGACGACGACCACTCGGCGGTGAATCGAGCGGAATGGTTTTCCCACGTCGGCGACGGGGGCCCGGTATCGGTTCCGACAACGGATAACGCAGTATTCGGGTGGTTCAAGGGGGACATTTAAGTGACTCCATCAGTCGACCAGCAATCTGTGGATCACGTCAAGCGGTAAGGCGCGCCGCGCGCTAGGAGAAGCCGGGAGTTCGGGAGACCGAGCCTCCCCCTACGTCAATTAACGTTGATTTCGGGCGGCTGGGAACTCAACCTGATTGAAACCCTACTCCGGTGGCGCTGTGCTCACAACACCTGAGAGTGTTTCTCATAAATACTGGTCAACGGCCTGAATTATGTTCTGGGACAACAACAATTACAGCTCCGAATCGTTGGACGGACTCAGCGGCCGCGGTTGCCGCGTCAGTATGGCCGGCGCGCGCTCGGGTGGTGATCTCGCCGGTCGCCGGGTTCAGCGTCACTTCCGCCAGCAGTTCACCGGTCGTCACCTCGCACACCGCCCATGAGTAGCCGGTGTCCGCGGACCACTCGGCCGCACGGCGCGCTATATGGTCCGGATCGATCACTCCGAGATCGACTAGTGCGGGACGGTCGTCAATGCGGCTGTCGGCGCGCAGTCCGCGCAGATACCACTGCCCGGCGTTGATCTCGACAGGGTCCAACGGTCCGATTCCTCCTCGGGCCGGTACCCGGCCCGCATCGTCGCCGGACGGGTCCAAGGTCGGGCGTGCCTATTTGATCTCGGCGAGCACCGTGCCCTGGGTGATGGCGGCTCCGGCCTCCACGGCCAGCCCGGTGATGGTGCCGTCCTTGTGCGCGGTGACCGGGTTTTCCATCTTCATCGCTTCCAGGACAACGACCAGGTCTCCGGCCGAGACTTCCTGGCCCTCCTCGACCGCGACCTTCACCACGGTGCCCTGCATGGGCGCGGTCACCGCGTCACCGGAAGCGGCGGCGCCGCCGTGCGAGCCGCGCTTGCGCGGCTTGGGCTTCTTGCGGATCACACCGACCGCGTCGGTCATCGCAGCACCATTGCCCAGCGCCAGGTCGCCCGGCAGCGACACCTCCAACCGTCGGCCGCCGACCTCCACCACGACCTTCTGCCGGGGCAGGGCCTCCTCCTCATCGAGGGGTTCGCCACCGGTGAACGGTTCGACGGTGTTGTTCCACTCGGTCTCGATCCAGCGGGTGTGTACCGAGAAGCCGTTGTCGTCGCCGATGAACGCCGGATCGGACACCACGGCACGGTGGAACGGGATAACCGTGGCCAGTCCTTCGACGTGGAACTCGTCCAGTGCCCGGCGGGAGCGCGCCAGGGCTTCCTCGCGGTTGGCGCCGTACACGATGAGCTTGGCCAGCATCGAGTCGAACTGCCCGCCGATCACCGAGCCGGCTTCGACACCGGAGTCCAGCCGGACACCGGGTCCGCTCGGCGTTTCGTACTTGGTGACCGGGCCGGGGGCCGGCAGGAAGCCGCGGCCCGCGTCCTCGCCGTTGATCCGGAACTCGATGGCGTGCCCGCGCGGTGCCGGGTCCTCGGTGATGTCCAGCTTCTCGCCGTTGGCGATCTTGAACTGCTGCAGCACCAGGTCGATGCCCGCGGTCTCCTCGGTGACCGGGTGCTCGACCTGCAGACGGGTGTTGACCTCGAGGAACGAGATCAACCCGTCCTGGCCCACCAGGTATTCGACTGTGCCGGCGCCGTGGTAGTGCGCCTCTTTGCAGATCCGCTTGGCGGATTCGTGGATCTCCTTGCGCTGCGCGTCGGTCAGGAACGGCGCGGGCGCCTCTTCGACGAGCTTCTGGAAACGGCGTTGCAGCGAGCAGTCGCGGGTACCGGCGACGACGACATTGCCGTGCTGGTCGGCGATCACCTGCGCCTCGACGTGGCGCGGCTTGTCCAGGTAGCGCTCGACGAAGCATTCGCCGCGGCCGAACGCCGCCACGGCTTCACGGGTCGCCGACTCGAACAGCTCCGGGATCTCCTCGAGGGTGCGGGCCACCTTCATGCCGCGGCCACCGCCGCCGAAGGCCGCCTTGATCGCGATCGGCACGCCGTATTCCTTGGCGAAGGCGACCACCTCGTCGGCGTTTTTCACCGGGTCGGGCGTGCCGGGCACCAGCGGGGCTTGCGCCTTGGCGGCGATGTGCCGCGCGGTGACCTTGTCGCCGAGGTCGCGGATGGACTGCGGGCTGGGACCGATCCAGATCAGGCCGGCGTCGAGCACCGCCTGAGCGAAGTCGGCGTTCTCGGACAGGAAGCCGTAACCGGGGTGGATCGCGTTGGCGCCGGACTTCTCCGCGGCTTCCAGCAGCTTGCCGAAGTTCAGGTAGGACTCCGCCGACGTCTGACCACCCAGCGCGAACGCCTCGTCGGCCAGCTTCACGTGCGGGGCGTCGGCGTCAGGCTCGGCATACACGGCCACGCTGGGCAGACCCGCGTCCTTGGCCGCGCGGATCACGCGCACCGCGATCTCACCGCGATTGGCAACCAAAACCTTGGAGATCGTCGAGCTGGCGTGACTAGGCACTGCGCCTCCTGTATGGCTGAACACTTCTCACGTCTCTAAGAGAAATTCTTACAAGTCGTTTCGGGGAAGTTTAAGCGGCACGCCGCAGTCGATTCGACCCGGTGCCCAATTCAGGAAGACTCGCGCAGCCGCCGCTTGATCCGGGCCAGCATCGCTGACAGGCCGCGCAGGCGCAGCGGGCTGATCATGGTCGCCAACCCCAGCTCGGTGTAGAAGTCCTCCGGCACCGCCAGGATGTCGGCGGCGGGCTGTTCGTCGAGGCCGGCGGCCAGCAGCGACGCGAAACCACGGGTGGTCGGTGCTTCGGCCGGCGCGCTGAAATACAGCCGTACCCGATCCGTGTCGCTGGCGTCGACGTGCAGAAACAGCGGTGTTTGGCACTCGACCACCGGTTCCATCGCCGCCTCGTCCAGGTGGGCGGGCAACGCCGGCAGATCGTCGGCGAACTCCAGCAGCAGGTCGAGTTTGTCCTGGCCTTCGACTTCGGCGAAGTCGGAGAGCACCTCGGCCATCGACGCAGGCATCGTCATCAGGCCCGCACCGCCCCCGGGCTGTCGCCCGCAACGATCGGCACTCGCACGGCATTGCCATATTCGGTCCATGAACCGTCGTAATTACGCACGCCGGGGATGCCGAGCAGGTGCGTCAGCACAAACCAGGTGTGGCTGGACCGTTCACCGATGCGGCAATAGACGACGGTCTTGTCGTCCGGCTCGATGAACGCGTAGAGCTGCTGCAACTCGTCGCGGCTGCGGAACCGCCCACTGTCGTCGGCGGCCTTACCCCACGGGATTGACCGCGCGGTAGGAATGTGCCCGGCGCGCAGCGCCCCTTCCTCGGGGTAGTCCGGCATGTGGGTTCGCTTGCCGGTGTATTCGTCGGGCGAGCGCACATCGATCAGGGGCTCAGAGCCCAGGGTGGCCAGTACGTCGTCTTTGAACGCGCGGATCGGTCCGTCGTTGCGTTGCACGACGGGGTAGCCCGTCGACGTCTTGGCGGGCACATCCAAGGTGGTGTCGCGCCCCTCGGACATCCACAGGTCGCGTCCGCCGTTGAGCAGCCGCACATCCGGGTGGCCGAAAAGCGTGAAGACCCACAGCGCGTACGCGGCCCACCAGTTGCTCTTGTCGCCGTAGATCACCACGGTGTCGTCACGCGAAATGCCTTTGCGGTCCATCAATTCGGCGAACTGCTGGCCGTTGATGTAGTCGCGCACCCGGGGGTCGTTGAGGTCGGTGTGCCAGTCGACTTTGACCGCCCCGGGAATGTGCCCGACGTCGTAGAGCAGGACGTCTTCGTCGGATTCGACGATGGCAAGTCCGGGCCGACCCAGATTGCCGGCCAGCCAGTCGGGCGTCACGAGCCGTTCCGGATGGGCATAGGCGCTCAGCGTTGGGCTGGGATCTGCTGGTAGGGGCACGCTGTGAGCCTACCCGCCGGTTTGCTATCGGTGCCCCGGCACCAGGTGCGCCCGGTCACGGGGTTGACATTGCGTGCAGGGTCGTGAATTTCGGGGAATCACAGCCCTCAGTGCAATCTCGATGACGTGGTCCGTCTAGGTGATCCGGTTGGCCGCCCACATCTCGGCGATGGACAGGCCGACGCGTTGCAGCAGCGCTCGGGTCAGCGGCAGGCTCAGGCCGATGACGTTGGAGGGGTTGCCTTCGATCCGGTCGACGAACCAGCCGCCCAGCCCGTCCAACGTGAACCCCCCGGCGACGGAGAACGGTTCGCCGCTGTCGAGGTATGCCGCCAGGTCCTCGGGTGTTGGCGTAGCGAAATGCACTGTGGTTAAGCATGATTCGACCACCCGCTGAATGGTCTTTCCGTCGAGCAGCCGCAGCAGGCAGTGCCCGGTGTACAGCTCGCCGGACCGGCCGCTCATCGACCGCCATTGGCTGCGCGCCGCGTCGGCTGATGTCGGCTTGCCGACCAGTCGCCCGTCGATCGACAACATCGAATCACAGCCAATGACAACGCAATCCGCGGCAATCGTGGCATCGAGGATCGACGCGACCTGTTCGGCCTTGGCTTCGGCCACGCTGCGCACGACGTCACCGGGGGAGGTATCCGATCCCAGAGCGGCGATGACCGCATCCTCGTCGACTCCGGAAATCACGACCAATGGGTCGATGCCGGCCTGACGCAGTACCCTGCGCCGCCCCGGCGATGCGGACCCCAGCACCAGCCGGGTCATCGCCGCATATGTGTCCGTTCTACCAGCGTGACCCTCTGCCAGCTGAAGGTCGAGTAGCGCAGTTTGTCGACGGGCAGCCCCCACCGGGTTTGCTCGGCCGGTTGCGGCGCACCCCCGCCGCCGGAAGCGCTGCCCAGCACCGCGATCAGCGCGGCCAGCTCCTCGTCGGTCGGCTCGCCCTTGAGCACCGCGATCTGCGGCTGATGCGTCCCGTCACTCACTGGAGCTGGATTGTTCGTCTCGTTCCCGTCACTCACTGCGTTCGTTCCGCTCACTCGACTCACAGGGGAATGTTCCCGTGCTTCTTGGGTGGCACTTGGGTGATCTTGCGCTCCAGCAGTCGCAGTGCGGCGCCGATGTAGCCACGAGTGTGCGACGGCGGGATGACCGCGTCGACGTAGCCCCGCTCGGCGGCGATGTATGGGTTCACCAGGGTGTCCTCGTACTCCTGCTGCAGCTGTAGGCGCAGCGTGTCGACGTCCTCGCCCTTCTTGGCGGCCTCGCTGAGCTGCTGGCGGTAGACGAACCCGACCGCGCCAGACGCGCCCATCACCGCGATCTGGGCGGTCGGCCAGGCGACGTTGACGTCGCAGCCCATGTCCTTGGACCCCATGACGCAGTAGGCGCCCCCATAGGCCTTGCGGGTGATGACGGTGATCTTGGCAACGGTGGCCTCGCCGTAGGCGTACAGCAGCTTGGCGCCGCGGCGGATGATGCCGTTGTATTCCTGGCCGGTGCCCGGCAGGAATCCCGGCACATCGACCAGCATGACGATCGGGATGTTGAAGCAGTCGCAGGTCCGCACGAAACGGGCGGCCTTCTCCGAGGCGTCGATGTCCAGACAGCCGGCGAAGTGGGTGGGTTGGTTGGCGACGATGCCGACCGGGTGGCCATCGACGCGGCCGAAGCCGATCACGATGTTCTGCGCATAACCGGCCTGCACCTCGAGGAACTCGTCGTCGTCGAGGATCCGGGTGATCACCTCGTGCATGTCATAGGGCTGGTTGGCCGAGTCCGGGATCAGCGTGTCCAGCTCGAGGTCCTCTTCGGTGAGGTTGTCCTCGATGGCGCCCTCGGGAACGGGCACCCCATAGCGCGGCGGATCGGTGAAGTTGTTGGGCGGCAGGTAGCTCAGCAGGTCGCGGACGTAGTCGAACGCGTCGTGCTCGCCGGAGGCGACATAGTGCGCGGTGCCGGACTTGGCCATGTGGGTGTGGGCACCGCCCAGCTCCTCCATCGTGACGTCTTCGCCGGTGACGGTCTTGATCACGTCCGGACCGGTGATGAACATCTGACTGGTTTGGTCGACCATCACCACGAAGTCGGTCAGCGCCGGCGAATAGACGTGCCCACCGGCGGCAGCGCCCATGATCAGCGAGATCTGCGGCACGACGCCGGAGGCCAGGATGTTGTTGCGGAAGATCTGGCTGTACAGGCCGAGCGAGACCACACCCTCCTGGATGCGGGCGCCCGCGCCGTCGTTGATTCCGATCAGCGGGCGGCCGGTCTTGATGGCGAGGTCTTGCACCTTGACGATCTTCTCGCCGTAGACCTCGCCGAGGCTGCCGCCGAACACCGTCACGTCCTGGCTGAAGATGCACACGTCGCGGCCGTCGATGGTGCCGTAGCCGGTGACGACGCCGTCGCCGAGCGGGCGCTTCTCGGCCAGCCCGAAGTTGGTGCTGCGGTGCCTGGCCAACGCGTCGAGTTCGACGAACGACCCCTCGTCGAGCAGGGCGTTGATCCGCTCGCGCGCGGTCAGCTTGCCCTTCTCGTGCACCTTGTCGACGGCGGCCGCACCGACCGGGTGCAGCGTCTCCTCGGTCCGCTTGCGCAGTTCGGCGAGCTTGCCGGCGGTGGTGTGGATGTCGATGTCGTGCTCGGCTTTCGCCTCGACGTGGCTTTCCGAAGTGCTCGTCATGGGAACCGAG
>DASQRI010000257.1:0-7314 GCA_035642975.1 Mycobacterium sp. | reverse complement strand
GTCTCGAGTTGGTTTCGCCTGCGCCCTACGGGCGCTTCGAAGTTCCAAGCGTAGACGGCGCCGGGCTAACGTGGCGCCGTGCGCATACCAGATTGCCTGCGTGTCGGGGCCGTGCCGGCGTTAGCGGCCATCGGCATCCTCATTGTCGTGACTGCCGCACCCACCCCGAACGCCGTTGCCGCCCCGGGCAACATCGCCGGGATGATCGTGTTCCTCGACCCCGGTCACAACGGCGCCAACGACGCATCCATCAGCCGTCAGGTGCCCACCGGCCGTGGCGGCACCAAGGATTGCCAGGCGAGCGGAACCTCGACCAACGACGGCTACCAGGAGCACACCTTCACCTGGGACACCACGCTGCGGATCCGCGCCGAGCTCAACGCGCTGGGCGCACGAACGGCCATGTCGCGGGGCGACGACAGCACGGTGGGCCCTTGCGTCGACCAGCGCGCCGCAATGGCCAACGCGCTGCACCCGAACGCCGTTGTCAGCATCCACGCCGACGGCGGTCCCGCGACCGGGCGGGGATTTCACGTCAACTATTCGGCGCCGCCGCTCAACCAGGTACAGGCCGGCCCATCGGTGCACCTCGCCCGGGTCATGCGCGACCAGATGCAGGCCTCGGGTATCCCGCCGGCCAACTACATCGGTCAGGACGGCCTCTACGGGCGTGCGGACCTGGCCGGGCTGAACCTGGCGCAGTATCCGTCCGTCCTGGTCGAGTGCGGCAACATGAAAAATTCGGTCGATTCGGCGCTGATGGAGAGCCCCGAGGGCAGGCAGAAGTACGCCGACGCGGTGGTCCGGGGCATCACCGGCTTCCTGGGCGGCCAAGCCTCGGCCCGCTGAGCCGGCAGGCAGGCTAGCTCTGATTGCCCGCCTCTCCCCCGCAAGCGGGCGGTACCCCCACCTCAGGCCATCCCGGCCTGCATCGTCGGCAGGCTAGCTCTGATTGCCCGCCTCTCCCCCGCAAGCGGGCGGTACCCCCACCTCAGGCCATCCCGGCCTGCATCGTCGGCAGGCTAGCTCTCGAGTTCCTTCTTCAGGTTGGCCAGCACCTCGGACTGAATCTTCTTCAGCCCAAGCGGTGCGAACGTCTTCTCGAAGAATCCCTTCACCCCGCCCGCACCCGCCCACGTGGTGGTGACGGTGACGCTGGAACCCGGCCCCGCGGGGGCCACCGTCCAGTTGGTGATCATCGTCGAGTTGGCGTCTTTTTCGATGACGGCGTGACCGGCCACGTCGACGTTGGCCCGGACATCGCGCACTCGGGATTTGGTGGCCTGCAGCTTCCAGATGGCGACGGTTCCCTGGCCCTGCCCACCTTCCAGTACGTGGTAGTCGCGGTAATGCGACGACAGTATTTTGGGCCGGACTCCTCTGTAGTCACCGACGGCGGACAGCACGGCCGTGGGCTCAGCGTTGATCAAGATCGTGCTGGCTGCACTGACGTGTCCCATTAGGCGAAACTCCTCTGCGGGTGCCTGCGCCGCGCCGGGATGTGGTGTCCCTGCACGGGGTGCTATCTAGGACTAGCGTATATGTGGTGCCTGTCCCCGCTTCCGCACCGGCGGCTCATGCGGCGGGCGTCGAGCGGTTGTTGGCGAGTTATCGTTCGATTCCCGCGACGGCGGCCGTCCGATTGGCCAAGCCCACCTCCAATTTGTTTCGCGACCGCGCGAAGCCCGATGCGCCAGGACTCGACGTTTCGGGGCTGACGAACGTCCTTGCGGTCGACCCGGAGTCGCGCACCGCCGACGTGGCGGGCATGTGCAGCTACCAGGACCTGGTGGCCGCGACCCTGCCTTACGGTCTGGCGCCGCTGGTGGTCCCGCAACTGAAGACCATCACGCTGGGGGGTGCGGTTGCCGGGTTGGGTATCGAGTCGGCCTCGTTCCGCAACGGCCTTCCCCACGAGTCGGTGTTGGAGATGGACATCCTCACCGGCACAGGCGAATTGCTGACCGTTTCACCCAACGAGCACCAGGACCTCTTCCGCGCATACCCAAATTCCTATGGCACGCTTGGCTATTCGACCAGGATTCGCATCGAGCTGGAACCGATCAAACCGTTCGTCGCGCTGCGGCACGTGCGGTTCAACTCGCTGACCGACCTGATGGCAGCGATGGACCGCATCATCGATACCGGCGGCTTCGACGACGTCCCGGTCGACTACCTCGACGGTGTGGTGTTCGGCGCCGACGAGAGCTACCTGTGCGTCGGCGTGCGCACCAGCACCCCCGGCCCGGTCAGCGACTACACCGGACAAAGCATCTACTACCGCTCCATTCAGCACGGCATCGGCACCAAAGAAGACCGGTTGACGATGCACGACTACTTCTGGCGATGGGACACCGACTGGTTCTGGTGCTCAAGCGCTTTCGGCGCACAGAACCCCCGCCTGCGGCGTTGGTGGCCCCGGCGCTACCGGCGCAGCAGCGTGTACTGGAAGCTCGTGGCACTGGACCGGCGGTTCGGTATCGCCGATCGCATCGAAAAGCGTAACGGCCGGCCGACCCGCGAACGGGTGGTCCAAGATGTCGAGGTCCCGATCGAACGCACGGCAGAGTTCTTGGAGTGGTTCCTCGACACCGTACCGATCGCTCCGATCTGGTTGTGCCCGTTGCGGTTACGCGACCAGGACGGCTGGCCGCTGTATCCGATCCGGCCGGGACGCACGTACGTCAACATCGGGTTCTGGTCCTCGGTTCCGGTCGGCCCAACCGAAGGCGCGACGAATCGACTGATCGAGGCGAAAGTCGGGGCGCTGGACGGCCACAAATCGTTGTATTCCGACTCCTACTACGCCCGGGAGGAGTTCGATGAGCTCTATGGCGGGGAAACCTACAAGACCGTGAAGAAAACCTACGACCCGGATTCTCGTCTTCTTGACCTCTACGCAAAGGCGGTGCAACGGCGATGACGACGATCAAGGAATCCCCGACCACCACGACGCGCAAGTTGACCCTCGCCGAGGTGTTGGCGGTCGTCACCCGGGGCGCCACCCAGTCACTGCGGTTCACCGCGTACGACGGCAGCACCGCCGGGTCTGAGAACGCCGTGCTCGGAATGGACCTCCTGACTCCTCGCGGTACCAGGTATCTGGCCACCGCCCCGGGCGAACTCGGGCTGGCCCGAGCCTATGTTTCGGGCGACATCGTGGCGCGGGGTGTGCACCCGGGCGATCCCTACGACTTACTCAAATTGCTGGCCGACAAGGTCGAGTTCACCAGGCCCTCGCCGCGGCTGCTGGCCAGGATCATCCGCTCAGTCGGCATCGAGCATCTGCTACCGGCATCGCCACCGCCGCAAGAGGCGCTGCCTTCCTGGCGCCGGATCGCTGAGGGCCTGCGGCACAGCAAGACTCGTGACGCCGGAGCCATTCATCACCACTACGACGTCTCCAACGCCTTTTACGAGTGGGTGCTGGGGCCGTCGATGACCTACACCTGCGCGGTCTATCCGGATGCCGAAGCGACTCTGGAGGCGGCCCAGGACAACAAGTATCGGCTGATCTTCGAGAAGTTGCGGCTGCGGCCGGGCGACCGGCTGCTCGACGTCGGTTGCGGCTGGGGTGGCATGGTGCGTTACGCCGCCCGGCGCGGGGTGCGCGCTATCGGCGCCACGCTGTCCGCAGAACAGGCCGCGTGGGCGCGAAAAGCGATCGAAACCGAGGGGCTGGGTGAGCTGGCCGAGGTACGCCACTCCGACTATCGCGATGTCCGCGAAATCGGGTTCGACGCGGTCTCGTCGATCGGATTGACCGAGCACATCGGCGTCAAGAACTATCCGGCATATTTCGGATTCCTCAAGTCCAAGTTGCGCACCGGCGGCTTGCTGCTCAACCACTGCATCACCCGCAACAACAACAAGTCGAACTTCCGCGCGAGCAGCTTCACCGATCGCTACGTCTTCCCGGACGCAGAGCTGACCGGTTCGGGACGAATCCTCTCCGAGATCCAAGACGTGGGTTTCGAGGTGCTACATGCGGAGAACTTCCGTCACCACTACGCCATGACGCTGCGTGACTGGTGCCGCAATCTCGTCGAGCATTGGGACGAGGCGGTCACCGAGGTTGGTATGGCCACCGCGAAGGTATGGGGCTTGTACATGGCCGGATCGCGAGTGGCATTCGAGCAGAACAACATTCAGCTCCATCACGTGTTGGCATCCAAGCTTGACGTAGACGGCACCGACAGCCTGCCGCTGCGCCCGTGGTGGCAGCCCTAAGCGCTGCGGCGACTCAAATCACTATCGGCTGCGAACGATCGCAGTTTCTTAACGGTGTAAACTCAGATGCCCCGGGCGCCCAGAAGTCTGGATCAGCAGTCGAGGGGTTTGGGCAACAGCGGCCAGTCGAACCGTGTCAATCAGAAGGTCGTCCCGGTGTCCGAGACCGTGAGCCGGCGACCTCAACCGTTGTCGATACGGCGCGCCCCCAGCTCGTTTTGCAGCAGCTCCAGCGCGGCTTCTTCAGGGTCGCGACGCGGCGCCGACGGGTCGTCCTCGCCGGCCTCTGCGAGCATGCTCTCCTCTTCGGCGCGCTGAACGGAATCTGAGTCGACGGGAGCTTCCTCCGGAGGAGATGGACGCGGGACCCGGCGGGCGGACGAACCCTCGGAGCGCTGGGCGGGACGGGCCGACGGGTTCGGTGCTTCGGCCGCCGACGGGTTGGCGGCGCCGGCTTCGCACCGCACCCGCCAGTCGACACCGAGCGCATCCTTGAGTGCCTCGGCGATGACGTCGGCATTGCGCTGTTCGCACAGCCGCTTGGCCAACGGCGCCGATTCGTGGCTCAACACCAAGGTGTTGCCCTCGACCGCGCGGACGGTGGCGCCGGCCAGCATCACCTCAGTGGTTCGGCTACGTTGGCGTACCTTGTCGCGCACCGTCGGCCACAAGGTGCGGACCGCGGCCGCGTTGGGCTCGCCCGAGCCCAACGCAGCCGGCGCCTCCTCCTGCGTCTCCTCGGGAGGGTTGGGCTCGGGCGCCGCTGGACGCACCGGCTCGGGCGCGACCACCCGATCGGGCTCGACCACCGGATCGGGTGCGATGACCGGCGGCGGAGGTTGCGGCGGAGCGTCAGACGCAGCCGTGGCCTGCGCCAGCTTCTCACCGAGCGGAATGGACATTTCCAGCCTGGTCTCGATCCGCTCAACCCGTTGCAGCAGAGCCGATTCGGCATCACTGGCCGACGGCAGCAACAGCCGCGCGCAGATCACCTCGAGCAGCAGGCGCGGTGCCGTCGCGCCACGCATCTCGGTAAGGCCGGCGTGCACGACTTCGGCGTAGCGGGTGAGCGTCGCCGGACCGATCCGGGCCGCTTGCTCGCGCATCCGATCCAGCACGTCTTCGGGCGCGTCGACCACGCCGCGCGCGGTGGCGTCGGGAACTGCTTGCAGCACAAGCAGATCACGGAACCGTTCCAGCAAGTCGGTGGCGAATCGGCGCGGGTCGTGACCGGCATCGATCACCGACTCGACCGCCCCGAACAACCCCGCAGCGTCCCCGGCCGCCAGCGCGTCGACGGCCTCGTCGATCAGCGCGACATCGGTAGCCCCCAGCAACCCCAGCGCACGCTGGTAGTTCACCCGGTTGCCGTCGGCGCCGGCCAGCAACTGATCGAGAACCGACAGGGTGTCGCGTGGCGAGCCGCCGCCGGCCCGGATCACCAGCGGATAGACGGCGTCGTCGACGACCACGTCCTCCTGGGCGCAGATCCGTTCGATCAACCCGCGCATGGTGCGCGGCGGCAGCAGCCGGAACGGATAGTGGTGGGTGCGCGAGCGGATCGTCGGCAACACCTTCTCCGGCTCGGTAGTGGCGAAGATGAAGATGAGGTGCTCGGGCGGCTCCTCGACGATCTTGAGCAGCGCGTTGAAACCTGCCGTGGTCACCATGTGCGCCTCATCGACGATGAACACCCGGTAGCGCGACTGGGCCGGCGCGTAGAACGCCCGGTCGCGCAACTCGCGGGTGTCGTCCACACCGCCGTGGCTAGCCGCGTCGAGTTCGACGACATCGATGCTGCCAGGTCCGTTGGGCGCCAACGCGACGCAGGAATCGCAAACACCGCATGGCGTGGCAGTCGGCCCCTGCTCACAGTTCAGCGAGCGGGCCAAGATGCGCGCCGACGACGTCTTGCCGCAGCCGCGCGGGCCGGAGAACAGGTATGCGTGGTTGACTCGGCCCGCCGTCAACGCGGTGGACAGCGGCTCGGTGACGTGTTCCTGTCCCACCACCTCGGCGAAAGTCGCCGGTCGGTATTTGCGGTAGAGGGCCACGCTGAGCAAGGCTACCCACGCCCGCCGACGATGCGAACCCGGAAGGGTTCGGTGAGGAGACGGGCAATCCAACCCAGCCCGCCGACGATGCGAACCCGGAAGGGTTCGGTGAGTCGATCTAGCCCTTGCTCAGCAGCGACTCGGTCGCGGCCAGCAAGGCGCAGGTCGCCAACCCGTCGATGGCATTGCGCAGATCGGACACCGGCGGGAACGTCGGTGCGATCCGGATGTTCTTGTCGTCCGGGTCTTTCCGGTATGGGAACGACGCGCCCGCGTCGGTGACCGCGATACCGGCGTCCTTGGCCAGCGCGACGGTGCGTCGCGCAGTGCCCGGCAACACGTCGAGGCTGATGAAGTAGCCGCCCTGGGGCTCGTTCCAGGAGGCGATCTTGGATTCGCTCAGCCGGTTGTCCAAGATCTCCAGCGCCAACGCGAATTTGGGCGCCAGCAATTGCTGGTGACGCAGCATCTGCAGGCGCACCCCATCGGCGTCACCGAAGAAGCGCAGATGCCTGAGCTGGTTGACCTTGTCGGGTCCGATCGACTTCTTGCCGGCGTACTGCAGATACCAGGCGATGTTGCCCAGTGAGCCACCGAAGAAGCTGACGCCGGCGCCGGCGAAGGTGATCTTCGACGTCGATGCGAAGACATACGGCCGGTTGTGGTTGCCCGCGGCGGCGGCCAGGCCCAGCACATCGACCTGGCGGACGAAGTCCAACGTCAGGGTGTGCACCGCGTAGGCATTGTCCCAAAACAGCCGGAAATCCTCTGCGGCCGTGCGCATCTGGACGAGCCGCCGCACCGTCTCCCACGAGTAGGTGATGCCGGTGGGGTTGCCGAACACCGGAACCGTCCACAAGCCCTTGATGGCCGGGTCGACGGCGACCAGTTCCTCGATCAGGTCGACGTCCGGGCCGTCCTCGCGCATCGGGATCGGAATCATCTCGATGCCCATGGTTTCGGTGATCCCGAAGTGCCGGTCGTAGCCGGGCACCGGGCACAGGAACTTGACCGCCGGTTCGTCCTTCCA
>DASQRI010000256.1:0-2396 GCA_035642975.1 Mycobacterium sp. | reverse complement strand
CGCTCCGCGACAATCTCATCGATCGTTCGAGTGACGCCAGTTGCGACGTCGTACACCCGGGTGCCCGCGGCGAGGCACTTGTTCTTCACGACCTTGACCCGGGTCCGGTTGCCGACCGCATCGGTACCGTCCTTGAGTGTCTCGATCCGCCGAACATCCAAACGCACCGACGAGTAGAACTTCAAAGCCTTTCCACCCGTGGTGGTTTCGGGCGAGCCGAACATCACTCCGATCTTCTCGCGAAGCTGGTTGATGAAGATCGCCGTAGTGCCCGAATTGCTCAGCGCGCCGGTTATTTTCCGCAGCGCCTGACTCATCAGCCGGGCCTGCAAGCCGACATGGCTGTCGCCCATCTCGCCTTCGATCTCGGCGCGCGGCACCAGTGCGGCGACCGAGTCGATGACCAGGATGTCCAACGCGCCCGAGCGGATCAGCATGTCGGCGATCTCGAGGGCCTGCTCGCCCGTGTCCGGCTGGCTGACCAGCAGCGAATCGGTGTCCACGCCCAGCTTGTGGGCGTAGTCAGGATCCAGCGCGTGCTCGGCGTCGATGAACGCCGCGATGCCACCTGCGGCCTGAGCGTTGGCCACCGCGTGCAGTGCGACGGTGGTCTTACCGGAGGACTCCGGGCCGTAGATCTCCACGATGCGACCGCGGGGCAGGCCGCCGATGCCCAGGGCTACGTCCAGCGCGATCGACCCGGTCGGGATGACCGAGATCGGTTGGCGCACCTCGTCACCGAGGCGCATCACCGAACCTTTGCCGTGACTTTTCTCGATCTGGGCCATCGCCAGTTCGAGGGCCTTCTCGCGGTCGGGGGCTTGCGTCATGGTGCTACCTCTCGGTGTAGTCGTTGTTCTACTTGACCGGTCTCGGTCTGTTGGCCGCGACGTTAAAGCAGCCCACCGACAAGTCGGCATCTGTCGAACGATCACCACAGTAGCGAACAAGTGTTCGAAAGCAAGAAGACGCGCCGTGTCTGATTGAGATTGCACTGATGGCTGTGCTCAGTGGCCCTGTCACGACCCTCAGCGCAATTTCGGCGAACGCAACCTCACCACTGCTCGCGGGGGACGTCGAAGTCGACGCACAGCGCCCGCCACACGTCGCGCGGGTCCACACCGTCTTCGATCGCCTGTGCGGCGGTGCGCCCATCGAGCCCGGTCAGCACGTAATCGGCCAGCACCGAGGCGCCGTACGCAGCGCCGAATCGCAGCACCACCCGCTCGTTGAACTCCGTCAGTCGCACGCGGTCAACTTACCCAGCGCGGGCCAGCGCCTGATGGCACACCTGCACCGGGTCGGCGACGTCGGCGATGCTGGCCGCGGCGCGTCGGGCGGCTTCGCGGTAGCTCGGCGTCGACAGCACCTCATCGACGGCCCTGACCAATGCTTCGGCGGTCAGCGGCCGAACCAGTCGGCCACTGCCCTGGCGTGCCACCCGGTTGGCGATCTCCCACTGATCCCCTCCCCCGGGAACCATCACCAGCGGCACACCGGCCAGCAATGTCTTGGCTACCATGCCGTGCCCGCCGCCGCAGATCGCCAGGTCGGCATGGGTCAGCAGTTCATCCTGACGTCCCAGCCCGTCCACCGCCCACGGCGGCACTGTCAGATCGGGTCCGTTCAGCCGCGACACCACTAACCGTGCGCCGGTAGGCAAACCGGTTCCTGGCACCAGGCTGTCCAGGACGGTCTGGGCCATCCCCTGCTTTCCGATCAATGCCGTCGACGGCGCGACCACCACCACCGGCCCGGAGCCGGGTGGGATCGGCAGCGGCTGGTCGGTCGGCTCGAAGTGCAGCGGGCCTACCAGGACGGCCTCGGGCGGCCAGTCCGGGCGCGGAACCTCCAACGCGGGCAGCGTGGCGATCAGCCGCCGCAACGGCCCGGGATCGGTGACGGGCAGACCGATCTCGACGCGGACCTCCGCCCGCTGACGTATCCCGGCGCGCCAGGATCGCGCGGTCAGCGCCCGCATGATCGCATCCCGCAGCCGGCCACTGATGCCGATGCCGGGCGCCAGTCCGCTACCCACCGGCGGCAGCCCCTTCGACGGCAGGTAGAGCGGATGCGTGTTGAGTTCGATCCACGGGATGTCCAGCAGCTCGGCCGCCATCCCGCCGCAGGCGGTGATGACATCTGAAACCACCAGATCCAGCGCCATCGCCTGCAGCTGAGGAACATTGAGCACGGCCATCCGCGCGGCGCGCTGGTGGAGCTTGGCCCCGGCGTCACGGTCATCGTCGTCCGCGGTGGGATCGAGCCCCACCAGTTCGACAGCGTCCACGCCCACGCCACGAGCGGTGTCGAGCCATTCGGTACCGGTCAGCAGTGTCGGCGTGTCGCCGGCAGCCAGGAACCGTTGACACAGCGCGATGGCCGGGAATGAATGT
>DASQRI010000255.1:0-3182 GCA_035642975.1 Mycobacterium sp. | reverse complement strand
GTGCAAGGTGGCCCGGCGCAGGTCGACGTAGTAGTCGGCTTCCTTGCCCGACGACAAAGTGACGCGGCCGTGCACCACCGCCAGGCGGCGCACCAGGTCGGCCAACTCGTCACGGTCGGGCCGACTCATGTCAGGTGCGGCCACGGCCCCGGCCGAATACGCTCGTGGCGGCGCGCGCCAGAGTTCGCGGCACCATCCGGCTGGCGGTGGTGATCGCCTTGTATTGCACGCCAGGAATGATGAGCACCCTGCCCTTGCCGACATCGGCGAGGCTTTCCCGGACCACGTCGTCGACTTCAAGCCACATGAACGACGGCAACGACGTCATGTCGATGCCGGCGCGGTCATGGAATTGGGTGTGCACGTAACCGGGGCACACCACGTGTATCCCGACGCCGGTGCCTCGCAGCCCGACGGCCAGGCCTTCGGTGAACGACACCACGTACGCCTTGGACGCGGAGTAGGTCGAGCCGCGGCCGGAGAGCAGACCCGCCACGCTGGCGACGTTGATGACGGTGCCAGCGCCGTGCTCGATCATCGCCGGCAACGCGGCCCGGGTCAGCTGCATCACCGCGGTGACGTTGACGTCGAGCTGGGATTGCAATAGCGCGGGGTCGGCAGTCCAGAATTCGCCGGATGTGCCGATTCCGGCGTTGTTCACCAACACGTCGACACCGGCGGCCAGCCGCTCGGCGACCTTGGCCCGGTCGGCGGCCTCGGCCAGATCGGCCGCCAGCACCTCGACGGCGCGCCCGCCTTCGTTGCGCAACTCGGCTGCCAGCTGGGCAAGACGGTCACCGTCGCGGGAGACCAACACCAAGTCGTAGCCGTCGGCGGCATAGCGCCGCGCGAAACCCTCGCCGATCCCGGAAGTAGGCCCGGTGATCAGGGCGACTCGACGAAGCACGGCGCCAGTGTACTTAGCGTCACTGCGGCGACGAGTCGCGTCCTACAGCCCAAGGACCGAAGGTCAGCGCTGGTAGTGGGTGGCCTGATAGCCGTTTCGGCCAGGGGGCGGACGCCGCGCTGATCCGTCACCGGCGTTCTCCCGGCGGACGGGCTCGGCCGGTGCGCGCCGAGTTGACTCCGGGCGCGCGGGAGGCGGAGTCCCGGCGGCGCGGGGCGGTGCGCCGCCTTCCCGGGGAACGGCTTCTGCGTGACGCGGCGGCGCCTCAGTGCGGCCGGCCGGGGCGAGCGGGCGGCTGGGCGCCGCTTTCCGGCGTCCGGCTGCCTGTGGCGCCGCGGCGGCTCCGGTCGACTGGGGTACCGGCGGCAACACTCGTAGCAAGTCGTTGAATTGGCGGACCGTGCGCAGGCCCTCGTCCCACTGGGCACGAGTGCTGCCGATCGGCATGCTGACCAGGGTCCAGTTTTGCTCGTTCCACATGATCTCGGCGCAGTCGGGTGCGGTGTGCGCGAAGGTGACCATCCGCCGATCGCAGGCCCGGCGGGCGGCGTCCAGGTTGGTGGAGTAGACCATCCGCGGTCCGATCGCGCCGAGCAGCCAAATGTCGTTCTCGCGAGGCTCTTTGAGACCTTTGAGCCGAACGTCGACCACGACGTTGGTGCCCACCTTGCGGTGCAGGGCGATCACGGTGGCGACTTCCTCGAGATCGAAGATGAACACCGCCTCGCCGCGGATCTGGCCTAACACAACGTTGCGCGCCGGGATATTGCTGCCGACGGTCGACATCACGCCGCGCTTCCAGCGCTTGAGGATTTCGGTGGATTCCTGCTCGTAGTCGAACCCGTGCGACCGTGCCCACGACCTGCGCCGCCGGCCACGTCCGCGGCGGCGGTCGATGTCGACGTACAGCAGCACCGCCGCGCCGACGAAGCACAGCGCGGAGAGCGTAAACCAGAGCGGAACCATCGCCACGTAGCCTAACCGCTGTGACCCCCTAACCGGGAATGCGAGCAGGTCACAACCGAATTAAAGTTTTCTAGCGGTTTGGCTTCCCCCGCCGACCAGGCTCAGAGCCGACAAAGAGAAGGCTCGCCCCCGCGAATCGCGGAGGCGAGCCTTGCCCGGGTGGGGTTAACCCAACACCAGCGCGTCGCCGTCGGCGCTGACGTTGACCGGCACGATGTCGCCGTCGTGGACATCGCCGGCCAGCAGCATCTTGGCCAGTTGGTCGCCGATGGCCTGCTGCACCAGCCGCCGCAGCGGACGGGCGCCGTAAACCGGGTCGAACCCACGCTGGGCCAGCCACTTCTTCGCCGGCAGCGAGACCTCCAGCTGCAGTCGCCGCTGCGCCAGCCGCTTCTGCAGCTGAGCCAGCTGGATGTCGACGATCTGCACCAACTCCTCGGGGTTGAGGCCTTCGAAGATCAGCACGTCGTCGAGCCGGTTGATGAACTCCGGTTTGAACGCCGAGCGCACCGCTGCCATCACCTGCTCCTCGGTGCCGCCCGAACCCAGGTTGGACGTCAGGATCAGGATGGTGTTGCGGAAGTCGACGGTACGGCCTTGCCCGTCGGTGAGCCGGCCCTCGTCGAGGACCTGCAGCAGCACGTCGAACACGTCCGGGTGGGCCTTTTCGACCTCGTCGAACAAAACGACGGTGTAGGGCCGGCGGCGTACCGCTTCGGTCAGCTGTCCGCCCTGGTCGTAACCGATGTAGCCGGGCGGCGCACCGACCAGGCGGGCCACCGAGTGCTTCTCGCCGTACTCGCTCATGTCGATGCGGACCATCGCCCGCTCGTCGTCGAACAAGAAGTCGGCCAGCGCCTTGGCCAGCTCGGTCTTGCCGACGCCGGTGGGGCCGAGGAACAGGAACGAGCCCGTCGGCCGGTTGGGATCGGCGACCCCGGCCCGGCTGCGGCGCACCGCGTCGGACACGGCCTGCACGGCCTTGCGCTGCCCGACGACGCGCTTGCCCAGCTCGTCTTCCATCCGCAGCAGCTTGGCCGTCTCGCCTTCCAGCAGCCGGCCGGCCGGGATGCCCGTCCACGCCGACACCACGTCGGCAATGTCGTCGGGACCAACCTCCTCTTTGAGCATCACGTTCTCGCGCGCCTCGGCGTGTGGCAGCGCGGCATCGAGCTTCTTCTCGACTTCCGGGATGCGCCCGTAGCGCAGCTCGGCGGCCTTGGCCAGGTCACCGTCGCGCTCCGCGCGCTCGGACTCCCCGCGCAACGTCTCCAGCTGCTCCTTGAGTTCGCGCACGATGTCGATGGCG
>DASQRI010000254.1:0-3333 GCA_035642975.1 Mycobacterium sp. | reverse complement strand
ATTATTCAGATATCGGCTCTGTCGATGCTCGACGCCCGGCAGCATTTGACGCTGAGCGACGCCGTAGCTGCGCAGCTTGTCGGTCAGCCGTTTGAAGAGTAACCGATGCGGCAAGACCACGGCGCTCAGCGTCGGTTGTCTGCCTCGCGGGCTCGCTGCGGCATCCAGAATTCTCTGATCTCAGGGATGGCGGGCGGAATGTCGTGATAAGCGGAGGCGAGGAACGCCTCGGTTTCGGGTCCCGCACGCGGCGGTCCCAGCATGGGTCGACCGAGCGGGTCGACGCAATGGAATAGGATGGGCAACAGAAGTCCGTGCTCGGTGAGGTTCAGATCGAGCAGCGGCTGCCACGCCTCCGCGCGCAGCCGCATCGCGGCGAGGAAGCCCATGCACCACGGCTGCGCCAGGACAGTGCCGTCATCGGTCTTCTCGAAGATCGGCGCGTGCTGTCGGGGTGCGGTCGACAAGCCTTCGCTGATCGCGTTGAAGCGCCCGACAATTGCTGTGATTGCGGCGAATGTCTTGCCGGTCGCGGTTGCGATCCGGCCGCGTTCTCCGAGGAGATCGACAAACCACTCCTCCGGTGGGATCAAATGTGGCCCGATGACGATGGCGGTCAGATAGCCGTCCAGCATCGACGTGCCGTCGACCTTCGGCGCGGGATCAAGCGTATTGAGCCAGGTGTTCAGCTGCTCGAGGCTGATCGCCCGTTCCGACGTCGCGACACGGCGCCGACGCGTCGTCATCAGGCGGCGACAGCGATCTGCGGGTCCTGCGCGGCCTTCCAGGCCCAGGGCAACAATTCACCCAGTGCGTTCGCCTTGGTGCGACCGGACACGATGCGATCGAGCACGTCGGCCAGGTAGGTCTGCGGATCGATTTCGTGCAATTTTGCTGTATTGATCAACGACGCTAGAATGGCCCAGCGCTCGCCACCGCTATTTGAACCCGCGAACAGAATATTCTTTCTGCCCAATGGAATCGGGCGAATGGCACGCTCGACCGTATTGTTATCCACCTCGATCCGACCGTCAGACAGAAACTGCGTGAGCCCCTCCCAATGACCGAGCGTGTAGCGGATCGCACCCGCCAGCGATGACTTCGCCGAGATCTCGCCGAGGCGCTCCATGAGCCACGACCATAGCGTCGTCATCAGCGGCTTCGTCTCGGCCTGGCGGACGGCGCGGCGTTGTTCGGCAGCACTGCCTCGGATGCGCACCTCAATCGCATAAACCTCCCCGATCCGGCGTAGCGCTTCCGCGGCGACGGGATCGGCCGTCCGCTTATGCACGTTGAAGAACTCCCGCCGGGCATGCGCCAGGCAATAGGCGAGCGTGATCGCGCCGCCCGGGCGATGTGGCTTGGCGAGGTCGTCATAGCCGGTGTAGCCGTCGACCTGTAGCACACCGCTGAACCGGCCGAGATGCTGTTTGAGGTGGCAGGCGCGGCGGTCCTCGGCGTAGAGATAGACCACCGCTGGCTGTGTCGGACCCTGCCACGGCCGGTCATCGACCGCGTAGCACCAGAGCCGTCCAATCCGGGTTCGTCGTCGCGTGCGATCCAGCACCGGCAACGGGGTATCGTCACAGAACACCTTCGCCGCCGACATCACCCCCTCGACCAACAGCCTGTGCAACGGCTTCAGCCACCACGCCGCCCGCTCAATCCAGTGTACCAAGGTGGAGCGGTCAAGATCGAGACCCTGGCCCGCCAGCATCTGCGTCTGGCGGTGCAACGGCAGATGCCAGGCGAATTTCGACACAGCGACGTGGGCCAACAGTGCGGTGGTCGGCAGCCCACCTTCAACCGGCCGCGGTGGCGCGGGCGCTTGAACCACGGCACTCTCGCAGGCGCGGCAGCCATAGCGCGGCCGCCGGATGCGCTTGACCCGGATGATCGCGGGCACGATGTCGAGCATCTCGCTGACATCTTCGCCGATGCAATGCAGTGCGCCCCGGCAGCACGGACAGGCATCGATCCCAGGCTCAATGACGACATCCTCGCGCGGCAAATGCCTGGGCAAGGCGCCGATGTTGCGTGCGGGCTTCGGGCGTGTCGTCTGATCCGGCTCTCTTGGTTTGGCAGCAGGCTCCTGCTGCGGCTCGGTCGGCATCGTCGAGAGATCGTCGAGCCCGAGCGGCAATTGCCCGGCATTCGCATCGAACTTCTCCGAACGTGCGCCAAACAGGGTCCGCTTCAGCGTCTCCAACATCGCGCGCAGCTTGTCATTCTCATCACGCAGCTCGGCGATCATTCCGATCAGGATATCGGGCTCGCGCGGCAGAGGGGCAACGTCGGATGCCATGCGATGAGTCTAGCGAAGCACTTCGGTGTTTCGCTAGAGTCTCGATTGAGATCGGGCAAATTATTTCATCGGGATGGGCATTGTGCGCGTGCCGATCTGCGTCCAATCCATACCCGAGAACAGCAGCCGCAATTGTGTGGCATTCAGCGTTACCGCGCCGTCGCGCACAGGCGGCCAGGTGAACGCGCCGCATTCAAGCCGTTTGGTGACGAGACATAGACCGGAGCCGTCCCAGATCAGTAACTTCAGCCGGTCCAATCGTTTGGAACGGAAAATGAAGATGTCGCCGGTGTAGAGGTCGGACGCCAACGCCTGCGTGACCAGTGCTGCAAGCGAGTCCAAACCCTTGCGGAAATCAACCGGACTGGACGCCAGCATGATCCGCAGTCCTGGCCGTGGCGGAACACCGAGTATCATGCTCGTCGCCCGACATGCGTGAGCACCAGACGCAGCGCCGCCGTGTCGACAGGACCGGAGAAGCGCACCCGCAAACCCGTGCTCTCGATCTCAAGCATTCCTGCCTCGGATACCGGCGCCGAACCCGCAGCCGTGTCCGATGGCACTTCGCTCCTCGGTGTGGCCGGACCCGCCGGGTCAGGCGCGGCCGCCTCCTCCATTCGAAGCGGAACGAAGAGTTGGCCGTCAGCCGCCGCCTGTCGCATCGCTGTTCGCCGCCACGTCTGCAACAGCCCACGGCTGACACCATGGCGACGGGCCAACGCCGAAACATTGATCCCTGGTTGCAAGCTCTCGGCAACCAAGGTTGCTTTCTCCGCGGCGCTCCACTGTCGCCGCCGCACAACGCCGGTGATGACCTCTATCCGACGATACTCGTCGCCTTCGTGCCTGTGCTGATGCATGGCATTATGGCCAGCATTTTCCATCGACTCACCCGCGCAACCCAACGTTCGCGCAGCTTGGACCGATCATCCCCGCGTCGCGAAGGTGAGGCCCTCGCACCGGTTACGGTGATTTGGATAGCAAGATGGGTGTTGATACGTATCAACGCGGTTTGCTCGCAATGGCTC
>DASQRI010000253.1:0-25846 GCA_035642975.1 Mycobacterium sp. | reverse complement strand
TGACCGACACGCTCGACCAACCGCAGACACCGAAAGTCAATGGCAAGACGGTGCAGGAATACATTGACGAGTTGCCCCAGTGGCCCGACGGCACGGCGCTGAAGTCGATGCCGATGACCACCATGCAGTTCCGGATCTGGGCGCTGGCGTGCGCGGGCAAGTTCTTCGAGGGCATGGTCGTGTTCATGACCGGCGTGGCGCTGCCGCTGATCTCCCGCGAATTCGGCATCGGCTCGGCGCAGGCGGGCTTCATCAGCGCGGCGAGCCTGTTCGGCATTCTGGTCGGCGCGATCGGCCTCGGCGGCATGTCCGACCGCTTCGGGCGCAAGCCGATGTTCATCGTCGAGATGATCATCTTCGCGGTGTTCCTGGTGGGTCTGACCCTCGCTCCCAACTTCATCACCCTGGTCATCTGTCTCTTCGGGGCCGGTATCGCGCTGGGCTGTGACTACCCGACCGCGCACATGGTGATCTCGGAGAGCATTGCAACCTCGATGCGGGGCCGGCTGGTGCTGAGCGCCTTCGCGTTCCAGGCCATCGGAGCGTTCTTCGGCACGGCGTTGGGCTTCGGCATCCTGTATGCCAACCCGAACTTGGGTGCATGGCGGATGATGTACGCGGCGGCGATCGTACCGGCGATCCTTGTCGTCATCGGGCGGTTGTTCGTCACGGAGAGCCCGCACTGGTTGGTGTCGAAGGGCCGGATCGAGCACGGGGAGAAGGCCACCACCGAACTGCTCAAGCGCACCCCGCGGTACCCCAAGAGCGTGTCGCTGGGACACTTGGCCCACACCGGCAAGGCCGCCGAAGAGCATGGGACCTACCTGTCGCTGTTCAAGAAGAGAAACCGTCGCGCGACGATCCTGGCCTCGGTTCCATGGTTCCTGCAGGACCTCGGCGTCTACGGCATCGGCATCTTCACACCGACGATCCTGGGCGCCGTCATCGGCAAGGAGTCGAAATCGCACGGGCTGTCCGACACCATCCATAACGACATCCTGGGCGCCAAGGGCTCGGCCATGATGGACGTGCTGTTCGTCTTGGGCGTCATCGTCGCCATCTTGTTGGTGGACCGGGTCGGGCGTATCAAATTGCAGGTCTGGGGCTTCCTCGGCTGCGCGGTGGGTCTGCTCCTGGCCGGGCTGTCCATCCGTCCGGACGGCAGCAACGTCATGTGGCTGCTCTTCCTCGGCTTCACGCTGTTCTACTTCATGGTCAACTTCGGGCCGAACGCTATGACGTATCTGCTCGCCGGCGAGGTCTTTCCCACCGAGGTGCGGGGTAAGGGCGCCGGCTTCGCCGCGTCCTTCGCCAAGATCGGGGCGGTGTTGACCGCGTTCCTGTTTCCCATCCTGCTGAAGAGCATCGGCACCACCGCGCTGCTCTGGGGCCTGGTCGTGTGCTTCCTATTGGGAGCCGTGGTGACCTACTTGTTCCGGATCGAGACCGCCGGGGTGAACCTGGAGGACGTCGGCAAGGTCACGGCCGACTGACCCCAGAGCGCGACTAGGGCTGCGGACCCGTGCTGAGCACCGACGGCCCGAGGCTGCGCCAGCTGACGCTCGAGTTCGTCGACGCGCGCCTCAGGGTCGTCGTCTTCCATCGGCAGATCGTCTCACCCACGCCGCCCGTCTGCGTGAAGATCAGCGGCCACCGCTCTCACCGTCCTCGACCAAAGCGCGGTAACCTCATTCTCACAGCGTGATCAGCGCGCGACTGAGGAGGCGAGATGGCCGCGGACGACGACGCCGAACCGACGACGCGTGCTGCCCGCTTCATCAAGACCGCCGTCGAGATCCTCGGCGAGACTGGGCGCACCGACTTCACCGTGCAGGAGGTCGTCGCCCGCTCGAAGACGTCATTGCGAGCGTTCTATCAGCACTTCAGCAGCAAGGACGAATTGCTGATCGCCCTGCTGGAGAGGACCATGGCGCAGTCCGCACAGGCCTGGCGCGCCGAGACCGTCGGGCTGGACAGCACTGCCGCGATCAAGCTGATCATCGACCGCATCAGCGCGGAGCCCGAGTCGAGCACCCAGGACAGCCTGAACCGGGCGATGAACCTCTACAACCAGCATTTGGCCGAAACCCGCCCTCGTGACTATGCCCGGGTGCTCTCCCCGCTGCATGACCTGATTCGCGACGTCGTTCAGCGCGGGATCACCGAAGGGGTGTTCCGGCCCAACCTCGACGTCGGGCCCGCCGCGGCAATCGTCATGCAGACCATCCTGGGTGCCCTCCGATTGCATTGGGTGGGCGCCGAATTGACCGGCGCTCCGATCGATGCCGCACACCTGTATGACTTCTGCGTCCGCGCGCTGGGCACCGACGAGGGCGTGCAACCGGCAGCGCCGACACTCAGCGAGTTGTTCAACCAGATCGGCATCCGGCCGGGGGCTCGCAACGGCGAATTCGCGATGACGATGCCGGTCAGCCCGCAGGTGGTCAACACTTCCGGCGCCCTGCAGGGTGGTTTGATCGCTACGCTCGTCGACGTCGCCGGCGGACAGTTCGGGCTGGATTTTCTGCAGCCGGACACCACCATGACGACCTCCGATCTGTTCATCCGCTACCTGCGGCCGATCCGTCAGGGTTCGGCTTTCGCGGTGCCGCGGATGCTGCGCAGCGGGCGGCGCGCGATGGTCATGCAGGTCGACATCTACGGCGACGACGACGAGGAACTGCTCGCGACCGCGACGGTGAACTTCGCCGTGATCAACGGGCCGACCCCGAAGCTTCCGGATTGGCCCGGTCCGTGACCCGGTGCCGGGCCGGTTACAGCTTGTTGCACAAAAATGGTAACGTCATTACCGTCTATTGAGAGTCCAGACTTCAAGGAGATCGCCATGCCGTCTCGCGAGCTTTCCTTCCCGGTGTTCGACGCCGACAACCACATGTACGAGCCGCAGGAAGCGCTGACCAAGTTCCTGCCCGACAAGCGCAAGAACGTCATCGACTACGTCCAGGTCCGCGGTCGCACCAAGATCGTGGTGCGCGGCCACATCAGCGAGTACATCCCGAACCCGACCTTCGAGAAAGTAGCCAAGCCCGGCGCCCAGGAGGACTACTTCCGCAACGGCGCGCAGGGCAAGACCTACCGCGAGATCCTGGGCGAGCCGATGAAGGCCATCCCCGCCTTCCGCGAACCGGGTGCTCGGCTGGAAGTCATGGACGAACTCGGCATCGACTACGCGCTGATGTTCCCCACCCTGGCCAGCTTGGTCGAAGAGCGCATGAAGGACGACCCGGAGATGACCCACGACGTCATCCACGCGCTCAACGAGTGGATGCACGAGCAGTGGACGTTCAACTACCAAGAGCGCATCTTCGCCACCCCGGTGATCACCCTGCCGATCGTCGAGCGCGCGCTCGAAGAACTCGAGTGGTGCCTGGAGCGCGGCGCCCGCACCGTGCTGGTCCGGCCTGCGCCGGTGCCCGGCTACCGCGGTAGCCGCTCATTCGGCCTCGAGGAGTTCGACCCGTTCTGGCAGGCCTGCATCAAGGCCGGCATCCCGGTCTCGATGCACGCCTCGGACAGTGGTTACTCCGAGTTCGCGAACGTGTGGGAGCCCGGCGACGAGTTCCTGCCGTTCAAGCCGACCGCGTTCCGCAGCTTCGCGATGGGCCATCGGCCGATTTTGGACGCAATGGGTGCGCTGGTGTGCCACGGCGCGCTGTCGCGCAACCCGGAGCTGCGGATCCTGTCCATCGAAAACGGCGCCGACTGGGTGCCGGACCTGTTCAAGGGACTCAAGGGCGTCTACAAGAAGATGCCGCAGGCGTTCAGCGAGGACCCGGTCGAGGCGTTCAAGCGCTGTGTCTACATCACCCCGTTCTGGGAGGACCGGTTTAACGAGATCGTCACGATGGTGGGCACCGACCGGGTGCTGTTCGGCTCCGACTGGCCGCACCCCGAGGGTCTGAAAGACCCCATCTCCTTCGTCGACGAGCTGACCGACTTCGGGGAAGAGGACGTCGCGAAGATCATGGGCGGCAACCTGATGAAGCTGATGAAGGTCGCCAAGCCGGTTAACGCGTAAGGGCTCACCCACTGCTGTAACTGGGTCGTTTCAGGCTTCGAGCCGGGCGCGCACAGCGTCCAGTCGTTGCTCCAGCTCTGCCTCGTCGATGAGCCCATGCCGCACCAGCGAGTGCGCCAGCGCAACCAACCGGTTCTCCGGGTAGGGCAGGTCGGAGTAAACGGTTGCCGACAGCGCGTCTTCTTCGTTACGCCGGTCGACACCGGGTAACGCTGCGCCGCAATTGCTTTGGTCAAGTGCGTCGCAGATCCCATCGAGGCTCGTTTTCCATGGCGGCAGCGGGTTGCCAACGCCATACTTGGCCGCCATGCGGTCCCAGACCTGGTTTCGTTCAACAATTTTCGCCAACGGCGCGATCGAGGGACCGTCGGCCGGGGCTAGTCTGCCTGAGTTGCTCACCGGTAATCCCAGTCGCTTACTGGTCCGCGGGATGAATAGCCGGGCGGGTCTTGGTCACCGCGTTGGTGGTCACACCAACCTTCGGCAACGCGACGCCGATCAGGCAGTCGCGCGTAATGATTTCGACCAGCTGATCCTCGGTCCAGCCCTGGGTTCCCTCGGGACGCACTGGCATCACCATGAAACGGTGCTTCTGGTTCGAGTCCTCCACCCGGATTTCGACATCCTCCGGCAGGTATAGGCCGAACTCCGCGAGCACTTGTCGCGGCCAGCGCACTATGCGCCGACGGAAGTTGGGCGTGCGGTACCACTCCGGCGAGTTGCCTAGGATCGGACGCGGATAGCAGGAGCACAGGGTGCACACAATGACGTGGTGCAGGGTTGGCGTGTCTTCGAGTACGTGGAAAGCGGTGAAATCACTCGGTGTTCCGAAACCCGTGGGTTGCAACCAGTCGACACCAACTTCCTTGCTGGCGGCAAGCGGATCCGCGAGGACCAGTTTCTTGAACTCAGGATTAATCCAGGCCCGCGCCACCAGATGCGCGGCAGGGGTTGGACCGATCTGTTCAGCGAACTCAGTGAAGTGGCGGTGCTCCTCAGCGGTGAAAACACCCTTTTCGATGCACAATTCGCGAAGCGCGATCTCCAGGACTTCGAAGTCGGTGATCTCGTCCACCATGGGCGCGGCGGTGCGTTCGTGGTCGTGGTCGTGGTCGTGATCGGGCATGCTGAAGTCCTTTCAGGGGAAGTCAGTTGCGCGACGGTTGACTCCGGCGCAAGTCAGCCCGCCGCCGCGAGCCACCGCTCCGGGATCTCGGTCTGCAGGGTGTCATTGCCGGGGCCGGTGTATCCGTCCCACAACTCAGAAAGGTTGAACCGCACGATGTAGAACCACTCGGGTTTCTGGTCGGGCCCATCCCAAGTTTCGTCCTCGGCGGCGGGGCTTTCATAGGAGACAACCGCGATCTCCCCCGTCGCGCCACGTACGTACTCTTGGGTGCGGGTGTAGAGCAGCACCGGAAGCTCTCGCACCACGACCTGGTCGCCGACCCTGAACTTCGGCTCGCCAGCTTGGCCGGCGAACACTTGCGGGTCGCCCTTGCCGACTGCGCGCGTGTGGTGCCGGTTGCGTTTAACGGTGGCAGGGTCACCTTCGAATTTGGGCTTGGCCTCCAAGCGCTTTCCCGGCAGGCCGCCCGCATACCGTGCCTTGACCTCGGCCATGCGTTCGGCCAATTCACTCAGGCCAATGTGGTGTTTTTCGGCGAGGACGCGCGCGACGGCCAGCAGCCACCGCCCGTAATAGGGCAGGCCGAGGTAGATGGTGCGACCCAGGTCGACGTTGCCCATCCGGCGTCGTTCCTCGGACAACCAGATCCCACGCCAGCCGAGAACCTCACACATGACATAGGTGTTTTCTTCCCACATCTCGTATTGCTTGTTCTCGAATTCCCTGGCGGCATCCGGCTCACCACCGACATCGTGCGGGGTCTTGGTGTAGGCGGTGAATCGCTCGTGATCAATCAGATCGGGCGTAGGCGCGTCCGGGAGTTCCGGGTAGGAAGATTTGAGGCGCGCCACCAGTTCCAGATGTGCCGCGCGGTCGAACGGGGTCGTCATAGGAGTTCCATTCGTTATCACGATCCGGGTTGTGGTTGTGGTCGTACATTGTCCGATCGGGCGGCGAATACCCTGAATACACTTCACTCCGACGGCGAACATCGCGCAACCATTAAGCGGATTCCGATATAGCGGTCTCCGGTAATGTCACCGGGATGGAGCGGCGGACCCTGGAAGCGGTCATCTACGAACGCGAACCACCGATCGCACGGATCATCCTGAACCGCGCCGACAAGGCCAACACCAAGGACGCGACGCTGGTGCAGGAGGTCGACGACTGCCTGCACGAAGCCGACCGCGACCGCGAGATCAAGGTCGTGATCATCAAGGCGAACGGCAACGGCTTCTGCGGTGGGCACGTGGCCCGCTGGGGTCCCGACGAAAACCCTTACCCCGATTTCGGCGACACGTTCGAGGACCTCTACAAGGGCACCGCCGACCTGTTCTTGTGGCCGACGTTGTATCTGTGGGAGTTCCCGAAGCCGACGATCTCGCAGATTCATGGCTACTGCATGGGCGGCGGGATCTATCTGGGTCTGCTGACCGATTTCTGCGTGGCGTCCGAGGACGCCTATTTCCAGATGCCGCTTGCGCAGAGCCTCGGTGAACCCGGTGGGCACACCATGATCGAGCCGTGGCTGTTGATGAACTGGCACCGCACCATGGACTGGCTGCTGCTGGCGCCGACGCTGTCGGCCTCCGAGGCGCTGGAGTGGGGGCTGCTCAACAAGGTGGTGCCGCGCGAGGATCTCGAGGATACCGTCGAGGAGATGGCCCGCAAGATCTCCCAGATCCCGTTGACCACGTTGATGGCGGTGAAGAACAACGTGAAGCGGGCCTGGGAATTGATGGGGATGCGGGTGCACCTCCAGGTCAGCCACATCCTGACCAACATGGTCGGCGCGGCTTCTGACGTTCAGGCACGCCGCGCTGAGCTCATGCAATCCGGCTTGAAGCCAAGGGATTTCGTCGGCCGCGACGAGGCCGCGGACGACGGTCCGTAGCGCGAGCTCAGCTGCTCATCTCGCCGGCGAGCTTGCGGCCGGCGGCGTGGCGGGCGGCGACGTAGCCGAACACCATCGAGCTTGCGATGCTGGCGCCCGCACCCGGATACGTCCGGCCCATCACCGTCGCGGTGGTGTTGCCGGTCGCGTAGAGACCCTCGATCACCCGATCGTTCTCGTCGAGAACCTGGGCGTGCTCGTCGGTGATCACACCACCGCAGGTGCCGACGTCGGCAGGATAGACCTTGGTCGCGTAGTACGGGGCACGGTCCAGCGGCCCGATCGCCGCGTTGGGCCGATACCCCGGATCACCCAGGCAATCGTTGTACGCCGATTGGCCGCGGCCGAAGTCGGGATCGAGGCCCTTGGCCGCAAACTGGTTGAACCGCTCGACCGTTCGGGCTAACGCGTCGGCCGGGACCTCAATCTGGCGGGCCAGATCGCTGATGGTGTCGGCGCGTTTGACGGCGCCGCTGGCGATCAGCTCGACAGGCAGCCGACGCTTGAACGGGTTAGCGCCCGCCACATATCTGCGCACGTATCCGTCGTCGAACACCATCCAACACGGCACCGCCTTGTTGGCATACATCGCCTTGCCGACCTCGACGTAAGAGTTCGACTCGTTGCAGAATCGCCGGCCGGCCGAATCGACGTAGATGGCGCCGGGCCGTTGTCGTCCCGAGCCCAGCGACGCCGCCGTGGTACCGCCGTTGGCGATGAACACCGAAGGCAGCCACCAGGCTTCGTCCAGCAGGTCGGTTTTCGCGCCGAGGCCCATCGCCGTCTGCAGCACCTCGCCGGTGTCGCCGGCGTTGGCGATCGACCATTGCGCCTGGTTGGGTTGATTACCGCTGTAGCGGCGTCGCATGTCGGCGTTGTGGCCGAAACCACCGGCGGCCAGCAGAACTCCCCGGCGCGCTTCGACATTCAGCCGCGCGCCGTCGCAGACGATGCGCGCGCCGACGACCCGGCCGTCTTCGACGATGAGATCCTCCATTGCCGCCTTCGTCCACACCGGCGGCTCACCGTCGCACAGGTCGATCATCGACTTGAGCATCTGGGCGATCAGCGAGGAACCATTGGTCAGGATCTGACGCCGGGCGATTCGCGCCAACGTGCTGCGTAGGAATACCCGCGTCGCGACCGCGAAAGCCCGCGGCGCCCGGTTGAAATACTGCACCGAGCGCAGCTCGTTGGTGAGCACCACAAAGCCATAGGCCTTCGCCAGCGGGGGCTGTACCTTGTCGCTCCAGTTGCCCAACTTGGCGGCGTTGAACGGAATGCCTTCCACGGCCCGGCCGACGGCATTGCCGCCCTTGTGATTCGGGTAGTAGTCGCTCCAACCCTCGCACCGCACCAGCCGAACACCTTTGCGGATCAGGAAGTTGATCATCTCGAAGCCCGCGCTCAGAAACATCTCGCGACGCTCCGGTGACGACGGCGCGCCGATGTCACCCACGACGTCGGCCAGGTACGCAAGGCCGTCCTCGTGCGAGTCCGCGATGCCGTCGGCCCGCATCAGCGGATTGTTCGGTACCCAGACGATGCCGCCGGACAGTCCCGTCGATCCGCCCACCAAGGCTTGCTTTTCAACGATCAGCGGCTCGAGCCCGCAGTCCAGCGCGGCGAGCCCCGCCACCATTCCGCCGCCGCCGCTACCCGCGATCAGCAGATCGACGGAGCGGTCCCATTCGGTGGTCATCGCGCCTCCGAGGTGAAACCGAGGTCGGCGACCGGCACATCGATGGTGGTGTTGGTCTTCTGGATCGCCGGTAGCAGTTTGTCGTACGGCAAGCCGGCGAGGAAACCGTCGACGACGCGTTCGAAGTTCGAGATCAGCCCTTCGATCTGATCCGACAGGCGCATGTACTCAAAACCCTTGGAATGCAGCCCTTTTTGCTGCCGCGGCAGGTTGGAGAAATCCTGGGCGGGGATCGGCGGCCACCGCGGGTCGTCCGGCGCCATCGGCTGCGGCGGGGTGGGCTTTCCCGCGGAGAGGTCTGCGGGCAACCGGGTCAGCGACCAGATCTCGAACAGGGTCTCCTCGGGCCCCAGCGGACGGATCCGATACGACGAGGCGCTGCTGTAGGTGGGCAGAATGAAGTGGTGTGGGAAGCAGAACCCGATCGCGTCGGTAATCCCGCGGCGGACAAGGTCGTTGAGGTCGGGCATGTCGCTGCCCCGTGCGCGGTGCCAGCTGACCACCGCGTCGTTGAGAGCGCTGCGCCAGCTTGCCAGCGCCTCAGCCGGATCGGACGGCAGCGGGACGGTCTGCAGGCCTTCGGCGATGCGGATGTCGTTCTCGTGGGTCATGCCGCCCATGCCGTCACCCAGGGTGCGCATGAAATACAGGCTGCTCGCGACGACGGGGTGCACCGCTTCCGACGGACTGCCGGCCTGCGCGGACGGCAGCAGCTGCGGATGCGTCTGCGGGACGTGGTAGCCCTCCATGAACGCTGCCGTCGCCAGTTTCCAGTTCACCGGCAACCGGCAGGATTGCCACCATTCCACGCGCAGCGATTCGACTTTCCAGGCGTCGTAGATCGATGCGAACGGCTCCATCCAGTCGCGTAACGGTGGAGCATCGTCGTCGAGGTTGATCCACGCACAGCCACCCCAGAGCTCGCATCTGACCGAGACGAGTTGCAGATCGTCGACGGACAGGTTCTCCTCGCCGAACGCGTCGGGTCGCAACACAAACGTGTTGCGACCGTCGATACCCCAGCACCACCCGTGGAATGGACAGACGAAGGTGCGACGATTTCCGTTGCCTTCCACCAGCTTTACCCCGCGATGGCGGCAGGCGTTGTGATACGCCCGCACAGTGTCGGCGTCGAGCCGCACGACGATGATCGATTGGTCGAGGATCTCGTACTCGACGAAATCGCCTGGCTTGGGGATCTCCTCGAGCCGGCATGCCATCTGCCACACCCGAGGCCAGAACAGCTCGGTTTCCATCGCATAGAACTCGGGATCGTAGTACCGCTGCTTCGGAATCCGATCCGGTGTTTGCACCGCCAGCGGCACCGGCAGCGGCGTCCAGTTCACCTGGTTGCTCATCTCAACGGCCATCTCGATGTTCCTTGTGCTTGGCTCATAGGATCCGTGACGCCCGGCCTTGCCAGTAGCGTTCGCGGATACGTCTCTTGTAGAGCTTTCCGTTCGGGTCACGCGGCAGGACGTCGAATTCGACTGTGCGCGGGCATTTGTACCCGGCAAGATGGGTGCGGCAGTACTCGATGAGTTCGGCTTCCAGGTCCGGCCCAGGTGTGACGCCGTCGACCGGCTGCACGACGGCCTTGACCTCTTCGCCGAACTCGTCGTTGGGGACACCGAACACCGCCGCGTCCACCAGTTTGGGATGCATCACCAGCAGGTTCTCCGCCTCTTGCGGGTAGATGTTCACCCCGCCCGACACGATCATGAACGTCGACCGGTCGGTGAGGTAGAGGTAACCGTCATCGTCGACATAGCCCATGTCCCCCAGCGAGCGCCATCCGCGTTCGTTCGACACCGACGCGGTCTTAGCGGGGTCTTTGAAGTACTCGAATTTCGGTCCACCTTCGAAGTAAAGCTCGCCGGCCTGCCCGATGGGAAGCTCTTCTCCGTCGTCGCCGATCACATGCACCGGGGACATCGGTATGCCGACCGAACCCGGGTGGGCCAGCCACGCTAAAGGCCCGATGGTAGTACCGGCGAATCCCTCTGTCCCCCCGTAGTACTCGTGGATGATCGGCCCGAACCACTTCATCATCTGATGCTTGACATCCACCGGGCACGGGGCGGCCGCATGGATCACGCACCTCAGGCTCGAGACGTCGTATTTCTGCCGGACGGACTCGGGCAGCTTGAGCATCCGCACGAACATCGTCGGCACGAACTGGGCATGGGTGACTCGGTAGGTTGCGATCAAGCGCAGCACGTCTTCCGCATCGAACTTGCGCATGATGATCGACACGGCACCAACACGATTGACCGCCATCGTGTAGTTCACCCCGGCGGCGTGGTAGAGCGGTGCGGGCGAAAGGTACACGTTGGCCGAAGTCATGCCGTATTTGCGAGTCAGCGCCATCTCCAGGACAGCCTGGGCCCAGGATCCGTTGCCGTCGGCCGGAAGTGGCCGGCGAACGGCCTTCGGCCGGCCGGTGGTGCCCGACGAGTACAGCATCTCGGACCCGTCGGACACCGACGGCGGATCGCCCGCACCCCCGATGACGTCGTCGTAAGATTGCCAGCCCGGCACGCCGCCGCCCACCGCAATGTGGACGTCGACGCCGGCACCATTGGCGCGCAGATGTGCCGCGAGATCGCCCATCGACGCGTCTACGAACACCGCCTTGGCGTCGGAGTCGTCGATGACGTAGGCGACCTCGTCGGGAGTGAAGTGGGTATTCACCGCCGTGTAATAGAGGCCGGAAAGCTGACAGCCCCAAGTGATTTCCAAGAATTCAGGACGATTCGGCAGCACCAGGGCCACGCCATCGCCGCGCCGCAACCCGGCGCCGTGCAGCGCCGCCGCGACGCGTTGGCTTTTGGCGTACAGCTCGCCGAACGAGACCACACCGCCGTCGGACATGATCAACGCCGGCGCCTGGACGGCGCTGATCGCGTGATCGGCGATGTTCACGACTATTCGGCCGTGGCGCCGTCGGTCGATGCGGCCGCGGCCGCCTGCCGTCGGGCTTGCTCGGATGGCAACACCTTGTCCTTGAATACCGTCTGGATCAGCTGCTGCACGTCCTTGCTGATCGACGCCAGCGCGACCAGGTCGTTGGAGCTCTGCCAGTGCACCCGCATGCCCATCAGCTCCCAGGCCCGCTTGAGATTGGCCTTCGTCGCCAGCAGCGTGGTCATCGGCGCCTGGGCGATGTGGCGGGCGATGGCCTCTACCCGTGCGTCGAGTTGCTCGAGCGGAACCACCTCGTTGACCAAACCAACCTCGAGCGCCTTCTTGGCGTCGATAACCTCGGCGAGGTAAAGGTAGTAGGCCGCGCGACGCCAGTTCATGAACACCCAAGGCTCGATGGAGCATTCGCCCGATGGCATGCCGAAGCCCTGCAACGGCGGGTAGGAGAAGTAGGCGTCCTCCGACGCAATGACGATGTCAGTAGTCAGCCCATAGTGGGTGCCCCCGCCCACGCAGTAACCGTGCACCTGCGCGATCGTCGGCTTGGAGAACTCCCACAGGTTCAGGATCGGCTTAACGAACAGGTCGGTCTGCGGCTTCCACGGTGTGCCCATGACTTGCGCGGCCTTGACGAAATCCGGGTAGTCGACCGCGTTGTTGCCGATCGCATGTCCCGAGCAGAAACCCTTGCCGTTGGCCTTGAGAATCAAAACCTTGATGTCGTAGTCGCGGTCGGCGTCCAGCAACGCGGCGTCGACTTCTTCGGCCAGCTTCTGGTCCTGGGCGTTCGCCTTCTCGGGCCAGTTCAGCGTGACCTTCGCGATGGCCCCCTCTTTTTGGTAGATGATTCTTTCGCGGGTCTCGTTGAGATCCATTGCTGCTTACCCTTTCGTTATGACGTGATGACGCCGATCTCTGCGCCGATGTCGTAGGTGGTGCCGATCTGGCCGGTCCATTGCACGGTGCCCGAGGCCCCGGCTTCGATTTCCTGTTCCACCTTCTCGGTGGCGATCACGTAGATCGGCATGCCCTCTTCGACACGCTCACCGGCTTCGACGAGCAGACCGGTGAGCTCGGCCTCCGAGACGGCCACCGATACCCGTGGGATGCGAATGACGAAGTCACCCACGGACTTTTGCCCTATCCAGGGCGCGCTGGGCGGCCGTGACGATCCGCGCCGGCGACGGGTACATCTGGGCCTCGAGCGCGGCAGCGGCGGGATTGGGGACAAACCTGGCGCCGACCCGCTCGATGGGTGCGGCCAGTTCGCCGAACAGTTCGGACTGCAGGATCGCGGCGATCTCTGCTCCTGGCCCGGCGAATTGCACGGCGTCGTGGATGATTACGGCCCGACGGGTTCGGCGGACGGATTCGACGATCGTCTCGACGTCAAGTGGGACCAGAGTGCGCAGGTCGACGACCTCCGCGCTGACGCCTTGGTCGGCCAGGGTCTCCGCCGCGGCGAGCGCCTCGTGCAGGCTGCGTCCGTAGCTGATCAGGCTCACGTCGCTGCCCGGCCGCTTGATGTCGGCCTGGCCCAACGGAATCGCGAATCCAGGGTCGACCGGAACCGGCCCCTTCTTGCCTTGCAGCCGGATCGTTTCGACGAACAGGCAGGGATCCTCGTCGAAGATCGCAGACGTCAGCAGGCCTTTGCCGTCGCGCGGGGTAGCGGGCACGATCACCTTCATCCCCGGGATGTGCATGAACCATGCCTCCAGGCTCTGCGAATGCGTCGCGCCGGTGGCCAACCCCGCATACACCTGGGTGCGGATGGTGATCGGCGCGGTGGTTCTCCCGGCGGTCATGAACCGCAGTTTCGCGGCGTTGTTGATCAGCTGGTCGGCGGCGATGCCGATGAAATCCATGATCATGATCTCGGCCACCGGCAGCATCCCGTCGATGGCCGCGCCGATGGCGGCGCCGACAATCGCGGCTTCCGAGATCGGCGTGTCCAGCACCCGGTCATGCCCGTACTTCGTCGACAACCCGGCGGTGGGGCCCGACGCGCCGGGATCGGCGATGTCCTCACCGAGCAGGAATACTCGGTCGTCGGCCTGCAACGCCTGGTCCAGCGCGAGGTTGAGCGCCTCGCGCATCGTCATCTCTTTGTCTGCCATGTCTTTACACCGGGAACTTGATCGGGGTTGCGTACACGTCGCGGTCGAGTTCGTCGACCGACGGGGACTCCGCACTCATCACGGTTTTCAGTGCCCTTTCCACCGTCGCGATGGCCTCGTTGTCGATGGCGTCCAGCTCGGCCTCGTCGCAGAGGGCTGCTTGCGCCAGGTAGTTGCGAAACCTCGGCACCGGATCGGCCTCCATCGCCGCGGCCAGCTGCTCCTTGGGGATGTAAGGCATCCGGTCGCCGAAGTAGTGGCCGCGGAAGCGGAATGTCACGCACTCGATGAACGTGGGGCCCGCACCGGCCCGGGCCCGTTGCAGCGCGTCGTCGAGCGCCGCTTTCACCGCAAGCGGGCCATTGCCGTCGACGCGAACACCCGGCATGCCGTACCCGGCTGCCCGGTCGGCGACGTGCTCGAGCTTCATGGTGTCGCTGGTCGGGGTCATTTCGGCGTACAGGTTGTTCTGGCAGACGAACACCATCGGCAGATCCCACAGTGCGGCCATGTTCGCCGCCTCGTGAAATGACCCGGTGTTGGTGGCCCCGTCGCCGAAGCTGACCACCGTGACCCGGTCCAGCCCTTTGCGTTTGGCGGCCATTGCCAGACCCACCGCCACCGGCGGCCCGGCTCCCACGATCCCCGTCGACAGCATCACGCCGTTCTCGGGTTTGGCGATGTGCATGGTGCCGCCCTTGCCGCGACTCGCGCCGACGGTGCGTCCCATCATCTCGCCGTAGATCTCCTCGAGCGGCACGCCCTTGCCGATCAGATCGTGCAACCCGCGGTACGTCGTCACCAATTGGTCGTCGGCTCGCAGCGCGACACCCATCGCGGCCGCAATCGCCTCCTGGCCGCGCGACGGCCAGTACACGCACATGAACTCCCCGGTGCCGATTCCCTTGGAGAGTCGATCGTCGGCTGCCTTCATCAGCACCATCAGCGCATAGAGCCGCTTGTGGACTTCTGCAGGTACCTCGGCCACCGGAGTCACTTCGTGTAGGACCCAATCTCCCGGTATACCTTGGGAATTGGCGGTGTTTCCATGTTGAGCAGCTCCAGTGACGACATCTTGCCGCTGGCACCAAGCTCCCCCAGTCGTGGGACCACCGCGTCGAGGTCGTCGCAGTCGAGCTCGTAGATGGCGATGAAAGGGCCGTTGCCGTCGGTGGGCGCGAAGCGGCGCGCCGAGACAATCCCGTCCACCGAGCAGATCTCCGCGAGATGCGTGTCGTTGTACCACTTGTGGTAGTCCTCTACGCGGTCCGGCGACACCGGCACGGTCTCCAGGTAGATAATCCCTTTAGGCATGCGCCCACTCCTCTCCCCCGCAAGCGGGAGGTACCCCCACATCGCTACGCTCTGCATCGTCGTGGCCGGTAGACATGCTCACCTTTCCGTTTCGGTTGGGGCGCAGTTCGATTGACTGAATTTCACGCGCCCGACCACGGCTTCACCTTGAGGAAACCTCCGCCGTCGACGCGCAACTGCTGACCGGTGATGTAACGGGCCGCGTCGGAGGCCAGAAACAGCACGGCCTCACTGATGTCCTCGGGTTCGACGTAGGGAATGGGCATGGCCTGGACTAACGGGAAGACCGGTTCGGCGTCCTCGCGAGTCGGGTTCTTCAGGTCCGGCCGGAACGCGCGATACATCGGCGGGCTGTGCAGCATGTCGGTGTTGACGTTCGTCGGGTGGACGGCGTTCATCCGGATGGAGAACGGGGCCAGCGCCAGCGCGAAGTCGTTAACATAGTGTGCGGCAGCGATTTTCGCGAAGGCGTAGCCGGCGCCGCCGGGACCGCCGTCGATGCCGGTGGTGTTCATCGACGACATGAATGCGGCGTTGGATCCGATCACGATGACCGATGCGCCGGCCTGCAGGTGCTTGAGGCTGGCGTGCACAAGATTGAGCACTCCGAGTAGGTCGACATCCACCGCGTCGGCGAATGCCTGCGGCGGCAGGCCCGCGGTCAGCGGACAGATCCCGGCGTTGGCGACCACGACGTCCAGATGGCCCAGCTCGGCGACGCCGCGGTCGATCGCTGCGGATAACCCCGCCCGGTCGCGGACGTCGACGATCTCGGTGAAGGCACGCTGGCCCTCCTTCTCGACGAGACGAGCGGTTTCGTCGAGGTCCTCGGGCCGGGCCAGTGGGTATTCGTTGGTTTCGATGTCCGCGCACAAGTCCACCGCAATGATGTCGGCGCCCTCTGCGGCGAGCATCCGCGCGTGTGAGCGCCCCTGACCGCGTGCGGCGCCACTGACCACCGCCACCTTGCCCGTCACCCTACCCATAGCCGGTCCTTTCTCAGCACTTTCGATAAGAGCGAGCCACATTGGGGTTCATGACTTTTCGTGCGAGTGCCGAGCTGACCAGAAGGGGCGCTGACCCGGTTATCACTTGGGACCGGACGAGCGTTCGAATCCATCGCATCTCTTCCACGACACTGCGTCGTTGCAGGGCAGGCTGACGAATATCTATAGTATCTATACTACCTAAAATAGAAAAGACACCGAAAAGAGTCGACAAATGGCAGGCGTGCTCAGTGGCGTCCGGGTCGTCGAGTTGGCTTCTTGGACGTACGTACCCGCTGCCGGTGTCGCCCTGGCGGACTGGGGTGCAGAAGTCATCAAGGTGGAGAGCGTCACCGGCGGTGACCCCGGCCGGGCGCTGGTCGTCGGCGGGTTCACCCGACAAGCGGCACGCGCCGACACGGACTTCATCCTCGAGCTGAGTAATCGCGGAAAGCGAAGCATCGCACTCGATCTCAAGAGCGATGCCGGTCGGACATTCTTCGGCCGCCTGCTTGCCGAGGCCGACGTGCTGCTCACCAACTGGTTACCGGCAGCGCTGGAGCGGGCCCGGCTGACGGTCGAGGACATCCGCGGGTTCAACCCGAAGATCATCATCGCGCGCGGAACGGGGCTGGGCGTGCGCGGACCCGACCGCAATCGGGGCGGCTTCGACGCCGCCACCTATTTGGCTCGCGGCGGGGTCGCCTACACGCTCACGCCGTTCGGCACCGAAAACCCCGCCGTGCAGGGCCCGGCCTTCGGCGACCTGCAGGCCGGCGCCACCCTGGCCGGCGGTGTCTGCGCGGCACTTTTCCACCGCGAGCGCACCGGCGAACCGACGATTGTCGATTCGTCGCTGCTGGCTCAGGCGATGTGGAGCATCGCGCCGTCGATCTCGGTCGCCGATCTGTTCGGCATCGACGGCATACCGGGCGCGCCTCCCGGCTTGGCGATGAATCCGCTGGTCAATAGGTACAAGACCAAGGATGACCGGTGGATCCAGATGGTGTTCCTGCAGCCGGACAAGTTCTGGGCCGGGTTCTGTCAACGAATCGGCTTGCCCGAGCTGGCCACCGACGAGCGGTTCGTGCCGTCGTCGAATCTGGTCGCCAACGCGGCCGAGGCGACCGCCCTGCTGGTCGCCAAGTTCGCCGAGCACGACCTGGAGCACTGGCGACAGGTCCTGGCCGACGAACCCGGTGTGTGGGCGCCGTTGGCCACCCCGCGTGAAGCCCTCAACGACCCGCAGAGCAAACCCAACGGTTACCTGATAACCAACGTCGACGACCAGGGCGTCGAGTACGAGATGGTCGCCGCGCCAGTGCAGTTCGACGAAACGCCACCGGGGCCGGGGCGTGCGCCCGAACACGGGCAGCACACCGAGGAGATTCTGCTGGAGCTCGGCTTCGACTGGGACGAGATCGCCGAGGCCAAGGACAGCGGCGCGATCCTGTAACCTGCCCCCGAATGCTGTGTCATAGAGGGGAATGCCATGACTGCGGACGTCGAGCACCTGGAATTTCAGGCCGAGGCACGACAATTGCTGGACTTGATGGTCCACTCGGTCTACTCCGATAAGGATACGTTTCTGCGGGAGTTGATCTCGAACGCCTCCGACGCCCTGGACAAGCTGCGCATCGAGGCGTTCCGAAACAAGGACCTCGACGTCGACACCTCGGATCTGCACATCGAGATCGAGGTGGACGAGAACGCTCGCACCCTCACCGTGAGCGACAACGGCATTGGCATGACACGCGCCGAGGTTGTTGATTTGATCGGCACCCTGGCCAAGTCGGGCACCGCCGAGCTGCGCCAGCAGCTTCGTGAGGCTCAGAACGTTAAAGGCACAGCGGTGTCAGAAGAATTGATCGGTCAGTTCGGCATCGGTTTCTACTCCACCTTCATGGTCGCCGACAAGGTCGAACTGCTCACGCACAAGGCCGGTGAGAGCGAGTCCATCAAGTGGGAGTCGAGCGGCGACGGCACCTACACCATTGAAACGGCCGATGGCGAAAAAGGGGCCCCACCGGGGACGTCCGTCACGCTGCACCTCAAGCCCGCCGACGCCGAGGACGCACTGCACGACTACACCTCGGAGTGGAAGATCAGGACGCTGGTCAAGAAGTACTCCGACTTCATCGCCTGGCCCATCCGGATGGAAGTCGAACAGCGCACGCCCGCAGAGGATGGCGGCGAAGAGACCGTCACCAGGGAAATCGAAACCCTCAATTCGATGAAAGCATTGTGGGCCAGGCCCAAAGACGACGTGTCGGCGGAAGAGTACAACGAGTTCTACAAGCACATCGCGCACGCCTGGGACGAGCCGCTCGAGGTCATCTCGATGAAGGCCGAGGGCACTTTCGAGTACCAGGCCCTGCTCTTCATCCCGTCGCGGGCCCCGTTCGACTTATACGAACCGGACTCGGCCATCGGTGTGCAGCTCTACGTCAAGCGCGTCTTCATCATGGGCGATTGCGACCAGCTCATGCCCCGATACCTGCGCTTCATCAAAGGTGTCGTCGACGCACAGGATCTGTCGCTCAACGTTTCCCGCGAGATCCTGCAACAGGATCGACAGATCAACGCGATCCGGCGTCGGTTGACCAAGAAAGTCCTCTCGACGATCAAGGACCTGCAGTCCGCGCGGCCGGATGACTACCGCACCTTCTGGGGTCAGTTCGGCAAAGTCCTCAAAGAAGGCCTGATGAGGGACTTCGACAACCAGGAGACGCTGCTGGAGATCTCGTCGTTCGCCTCGACGCACAACAACGACGAACTGACCACCCTCGCCGAGTACGTCGAACGGATGAAAGAGGGCCAACGGCAGATCTTCTACGCCACCGGCGAGTCACGTCAGCAGATCCTCAGCACACCGCACCTCGAAGCATTCAAAGCCAAGGGTTACGAGGTGCTGCTGCTGTCCGACACGGTCGACGAGATCTGGCTGGGGTCGGTGACCGAGTTCGACGGCAAACCGCTGCAGTCGGTGGCCGTGGGCGACGTCGACCTCGACACCGAGGAAGAGAAGTCGGCGCACGAGGCCGAGCGCAAGGAGCGCGAGCAGGATTTCGCCGACCTGCTGGCCTGGTTGACCGAGACCTTGAGCGAGCACGTCAACGAAGTGCGGCTGTCCACCCGCCTGACCGACTCGCCGGCCTGCTTGATCACCGAAGCCTTCGGGGTCACCCCGACCCTGGCCCGCATCTACCGAGCCACCGGGCAGGACGTTCCGGTCGGGAAGCGGACGTTGGAGCTCAACCCGGATCACCCACTGGTCACCGGCCTGCAGCAGGCTCACAAAGACCGCGGAGATGACCCCTCGGTCGCCGAAACCGCCGAATTGCTCTACGGCACAGCACTTCTCGCTGAAGGTAACGCGCCCGAGGATCCGGCGAGGTTCGCCGAGCTGCTGGCGAACCGGCTGGCCCGCACGGTATAGCGGCTAGTTGCCGTGGCGCACCTGGCTGAACGGCACACCGCGGTCGGCGGCGTACTCGCGAGGGAAGTTCAGCACTCGCTCGCCGATGACGTTGCGGGCCATCTCGGTGGTGCCACCGCCCATGCAGACCGCCTGCCGGGCCAGATACCGCATACCGGTTTGTAGTCCTTCGCCTTCTGCGCCGACGACGCCGGCGGTGCCGGTGATCGCCAGCCCGGTGTCCATCTCCAGCGTTGTGGTTTCGGCGTGAAAAAGCCGGATCAAGGATCCCGCGGCAGGCGGGAGGCTACCGTCGCGAACACTGCGAAAGACGTGGCCGCCCAGCTGATCGCTGACCGCACGGTGCACCAATGCCCGCCCGGCCAGTTGCTGCACCCGCTCGTTGTCGGCCTGGCCGATCGCCTTGGCCAGCGCCACATAGTTCACCGGCGTCGCCCGACCGCCCTCGCTGCCGCTGCCGCTGGCGAACTCCGAACCCATGCCCACCGCACGGCGTTCGTGATAGAGCTGGCGCGAGGCCACCGACCACCCGTCGTTCACCTCGCCGACGACGGCGTCATCTCCGACGTCGACGCCGTCGAGGAACTCTTCGCAGAATTCCGTCGAGCCATTGAGCTGAGTGATGCGCCGCAACGTGATTCCGGGATGCTTGATCGGCACCAGGAACATGGTCAAGCCATCATGTTTGGGCACATCCCAATTGGTGCGTGCCAGGCACAGCCCATAGTCGGCGGCAAATGCGCTGGTGCTCCACGTCTTTGCGCCGTTGATCAGCCAGCGGTCGCCATGCCGCTCGGCCCGGGTGATCACCCCGGCGAGATCCGATCCGCCACTGGGCTCAGACAGCAGCTGGACCAGCACCTCGTCGCCCCGCAAGGCCGCGGCGATATGCCGGCGCTTCAGCGCCTCGCTCGCGGTGTCGAGAAGCGTTGCACAGCAGATGGTGAACGTCGGCGTGTTGAGGATCAGCGGCATCTCGTAGCCGAGGCTCTCCTCGTTGAACGCCTTCTGGTACTCGTCGTCGAGACCCAACCCGCCGTATTCCCGGGGAAAGCAGATCCCCGCGAATCCGCCTGCATAGAGCCGCTTTTGCAATTCGCGGGCCCGCTGCCAACAGCGCTCCTCGTCACGATGGGCCGCCGGCGGTGCCGCGGGATCGATGGACGGCATGTTGTCGGCCAGCCAGGCCCTTGCCCGGGCGCGGAACTCATCGATCGACTCGACGTCGTTAGATGCCACGGCGTCAACGCGAGAAGCCTCGGTCATCAGGCGGACCTCGGCGCCGGCTGTCCTGCCTCCTGCAACTGGTACACCCGCACGTTGTGCTCTTCCGGCGTGCCGAACATAGACCGGTACAACACAACCCGTCGCAGATACAGGTGCAGGTCGTGCTCCCACGTGACGCCGATTCCACCGTGCATCTGCACGCAGCCCTGCACGATCTCGGTGGCCATTTCCCCCACATAGGACTTGGCGATGCTGGCCGACAAGCCCGCGTCGGGTGAACCGGCCGAGATGGCGGCCACCGCCGTGGCTGTCGTTGCCCGGCAAGCCTCCAGCCACATCTTCATATCGGCGAAGCGGTGTTTGAGCGCTTGGTAGGACGCCAGCGGGCGGCCGAAGGTGTGCCGGTCCAATGCCCAGGCCACAGTGAAGTCGAACACCGTCTGCAGAATGCCGACCACTTCGGCGCACTGCAGCATTTGCGCGACGTGGCTTTGCCGGTCGATCAGGCCGGTGGTCTCGGCGGCGCCGCCGACGGCCGCGCTCGACTCGATGTCCACGCCGTCGAAATGCACACGGGCGTAATGCTTGACCAGATCGATCGACTGCTGCGGCTCGATCCGAACCCCGGGTGCGTCGGTTGGCACCAGGAACTGGCGCACGCCGTCGTCGGTTCGCGCCACCACCAGCAGCAGGTCGCATTGAGCACCCGCCTCCACGCGGTCTTTGACACCATCGACGCGATAGCCGGAATCCGTCGACGTCGCGACCACCGACGGCTGATGGGGCGCCCAACCCTGCCCCGGCTCGTAGACCGCCCACGACGCGACGGCCTCGCCGGAGATCAACGACTCGATCGTCGCCGCGTGGGCCTGGGGTTCGGCGCAATTCACCAGCGCTGCCAGCACCGCGCTGACCGGGTACAACGGTCCGGGCGCGACCGTCTTTCCGAGTTGCTCGGCGACCATCGCCAAGTCGGCGACACCGTCGCCGGACACGCTGCCGCCGCCGAGTTCCTCGGGAACCAGCAACGCCGTCCACCCCAGCTCAGCGGCCCGCCGCCACCAGGACGGGTCGAAGGAGACGTCCTGGGCGTGCAACTCCCGCACCCGGCTGAGCGGGACCTCTTTTTGCAGAAACGCTTGGGTGGTGGAGGCGAAGAGTATCTTTTCGGGGGAACCGACGGCAGTCATGATGTTGACTAGGACCTTTCTGGACCTTCCTGGACCTGCCTTCATCGTTGCGGATGAAGGCTGGGCGTGTGCTGATCACCCGTACGATCGGTCCCAGTCGAGGATCGCTGGTGATTTCGATGGTAGCAATGAGCAATACAGTAAGAGATACCGGAGTTCAGTCGATAATGACGTCGAGAAGCCGCGGTCGCCATGCCTGACATCGGCAAAGAGCAGCAGGATTCGTCCAAGGCCAAGTCGGACGCGCTCGCGCTGGCCGAGCAGGCGGAGGCCGAAGCCGCCGAGGCCGAAGCGCTGGCTGCGGCTGCGCGCGCCCGAGCCCGGGCCATCAAATTGCGGCGTGAAGCGCAGGCCCAGGCGGACGCCGCGGCACAGGCGGAAGCCGACGCCGAGGACACCACTGCGGTCGCCGAAGCGGCCGACGTCAGCGCGGAGACACCCGAGACGGCCAACGCACCGGAGACATCCGAGACGCCCGACGCTCCCGAACCCGCGGCAGCGTCGACGGAGTCGGCGGAGTCGGCGGGTCCGCGGGGGCGACTGCGGATGCCGGGGTTGTCCAGGCTTCTCATCGCTGCCGCCGTCGTCGCCATCTGCGCTCTGGTCGGGGCCAGCGGGTGGATGATGTGGCACCACCACAACGTCCTACAGGAACGGCAGCGATCGGCAGCGTTCGTCGCGACCGCCAGACAAGGCGTCATCAACCTCACGTCGTTGGATTTCAACAAGGCCAAGGAAGACGTCCAGCGCGTACTCGACATCGGTACTGGTGAATTCAAGGACGACTTCCAGCGGCGCGCAGACGATTTCGAGGCGGTGGTGAAGGATTCCAAGGCGGTGACCGAAGGATCCGTCGCGGCCACCGCGGTCGAGTCGATGGGTAACGATTCCGCTGTTGTTCTGGTCCTGGCCAACGAGCGCGTCACCAACATAGCCGGCGCCAAAGACCAACCGCGGACGTTCCGGTTTCGGGTGTCGGTGGTCCGCGACGGCGACGATCTGAAGGTTTCGAAAGTGGAGTTCGTAATTTGAGCGCGGACGAGGACACCGAGCAGCGCAACGACGAGAGCGCGCCCGACCTCGAGCCCACCGCCGGGGTCGAGATCGACAAGGACATCGAGAAGGACGTCGACAAGGACGTCGACATGGACGCCGACGGGATCGACCGCCCGGGCGCACCCCAGCGGCGCATCAGGGTCATCCCGGCCATCCCGGTCATCCCGTTGGCTCTGGTGCTGGCCCTGCTGGCCGCGGGCGGACTGGCCGCCTGGCTGTACTGGTTTCAGTACCGACCCGATGACCAGACCGACGCCGCGGTCTCGCAAAGCGTGGTCAACGCGGCCCGGGATGGCACCGTGGCGTTGCTGTCCTACAAACCCGACACCCTCAACCAGGACTTCGCCGCGGCCAAATCCCATCTCTCCGGCGATTTCCTGAACTACTACGACCAGTTCACCAAGCAGATCGTGACTCCGGCCGCCAAAGAGAAGGCGGTTACGACCACCGCTCAGGTGGTAGGGGCTGCGCCGTCCGAACTGCACCCGAATTCGGCGGTCGTGTTGGTCTTCGTCAACCAGGTCACCACCAGCAAAGAACGGCCGGATCCGGCGATGGCGTCAAGCAGCGTGCTGGTGTCGTTGACCAAGGTGCACGGCGCCTGGCTGATCACCAAGTTCGATCCGGTGTAAATGGACCGACTCCTCCACGGGCCGCGCTGTACGGTCCGCAACGGGCCTTCGCTAAACAGCGAACGACCGGCGAAGCGTCTGCGCATGCAGTGCCGCGCTTTCCCGGGAGACGACCCACTCCGGCACCGCTGAATCGAACCCGTGAAACGTCGCCGCGACGACGTGCAATTCGGTGTGCACGTAGGCGTGCAGCAGTCGGTTCGCGTAGTCGATGGCCTCATCACGACACGGGTCGATCTCGGCGCAACTGATGAACGCCGGCGGCAGGCCCTCCAGATTCGCCCGGTGGGCCGGGACGTGTGGGGCCGTCGCGGCGCTATGCCCGAGGTAGTGGCCCCACGCGCGGCTCACCGCGGGACCGTTGAGTCCTGGCGTGCGCTGGAACTCGCGTCGCGACGGCGTCGCGTCGGAGTCGAGCATCGGCTGGTGCAGGATTTGGGCGAGGATCGGCGGACCCTCCTGGTCGAACATGCGCTGGGCCAGCGCGGCGACCAGCGCCGCGCCCGCATCCCGGCCCATCAGCACGACGCGGCTGCCGTCGGCGTTCAGCCGCGCGCTGTTGTCGACGGCGTAGCGGAATGCCGCCTCCAGATCGTCGAGTGCGGCCGGGCCGGGGTGCTCGGGCGCCAGCCGGTAGTCGACCGACACCACCAGGCAGCCGGCCGCGCGAGCCAGGTCCACGCAGTGCGGGTGGTCGGTGTCGAGATTCCCGGTCACAAAGCCACCACCGTGGGCATACAGCACCAGCGGGGCCGCCGACCTGGTCAGGCCGCGATAAAGGCGCAGGCCCAGCCGCTGATCGCCCGGGCCGCTGATGGCCCGGTCTTCGATCTCGACGCTGCCGGTGTCGACCGCCGCCGCGCGTTCGGCCGCCAGCCGATCGGCGCGTTCCCGCTCGGCGGGCAGCGACTCGGCCCGGAATTCGACGATGTCCAGACTGGCCGCGGTGTCACGCAGGGCCGGGTCGATGCGGCCCAGCCCTCTCGGCTTCGCGCGATCGGTCTCAGTCGTCATGCTCTCGTCCTTCAGCGGTGTTAGGTCACCCTATTTAAGCCGTTGGCTAAGGAGACCCGTGACTCGCGGTGCCTGAGAGCCGTCACTCATTCGAAACTGACGTCAGCAGCCGGTCGCTCGCCGGGGAGAGCCTTGACGGTCGACGGCAACCGGTACAGCGCGGTCGCGTTGCCGCGCATGATCCGTTCGCGGTGCGCTGCAGGGAATCGGTTGATCGCGTAAGCCGGCGAGTCGTAACTCCAGTGCGGGTAATCCGTCGAAAACATCAGGTTGTCGCCGAGATCCGCCATTTCCAGATACTCGCGGAATTGCCTGACGTCGGTGTCTTCCAGCGGCTGGGTGGTGAACCGGACGTGTTCGCGGACATACTCCGACGGCCGGCGACGAACGTGCGGCAGATCGGCGCGACGGGCTTCCCAAATCCGGTCCATCCGCCACATCACCGGCATCGCCCAGGTGAAGCCGCCTTCGACGAACACCACCCGCAGATCGGGATGCCGGTCGAAGGCGCCGTCGAACACCAGGCTCATCAAATGCGAGACGTACAGCAGCGGCCACGAGGCGAAGAAGTCGTGCCAATGCGCGGGATTGCCGACCGGATACAGCGGAATCAGCTCGAACGGCGTCTGCCCCATCAAGTGAGTGGCCACCGGGAACCCGTTAGCCGACGCGGCCGCGTAGAGCGGGTCGAAATGCGGGTTGCCGAAGGGGATTCCACGCGTCTGCGGGGTCATCAGCACCTGCGCCATATAGGGATGGCCCGCCCACCGCTGCACTTCACGCGCCGCCAACTCGGGAACTTGTGCGCTGACGCTGATCGACCCGCGCCAACGGCCGTGTGCGTTGTTGCGGTCCAGCCAGACGTCGGCAAGCCAGTCGTTGTAGGTGGATTTCAACACGTGCTCGGCCTGCGGCAGCTGTGCGTCGCACATCGGCTCCAGCGTGGCGATGCTGACCCCCGCGTCGACGAGGAGTTGTTTGGCCGCGTAATCGGGATCGGTACCGGCAAAGCCACCGCCGGGCGGGCTGGCGTCCACGCGCATCGACATGGTCTTGTACGAGTCCGGCGTGTCGTAGAAATGCGGCATCGGGGTGACCGCGTTTCCGGTCGGCCAGATCTTGTCCACCCAGTCGGCGGGCGCGTAGGACTTGAGTACGTCGGCCGAGACGGGCATCGGA
>DASQRI010000252.1:0-4747 GCA_035642975.1 Mycobacterium sp. | reverse complement strand
CGACTTTGAGATGACTCAGGCCTTTTGCCCCTTCGTCCGCCAATACCTGAATAGCCGCATTACAGAGCTCTCGCCGACGCTGCTGCGGATTTCTCGTTGGTTTCTTTTTGATGCGGGCAGTGTAATGCAATTCCGGTGGCTTCTGCACCGGATCCCTGGCGTCCTCAGCATGATGGGCCATTCAATTCAGTCTGGAATCAACGGGCCGATCGGCTCGGTTGTGGTGGCGTGGACGAGCAGTGCGGCTAGTTCTTGGGGGCGGCTGAGAAACGGCGAGTGTGAGGTGTCGATCGTCAGTTGCTCGACACCGAGCCGGTGGGCCACCGTGTCGGCCAGCCAGCGGGGCATCGAATGGTCCTGCAGGCACAGGATGAAGCTGCGCGGCAGGTCCGCCTTCCAGAATTGGGGCAGAAATACCGGGGTAACGCTAGTGTCGCCACCGCGCTCAGCGCCAAGCTGCTCGTAGGCCCAGCGGGCGGTCTGCTCGTCGCAGTCATGGTAGAAGTACTTCCACGCACCTTCAAAGTCGGCGAACGTCATCGCGCCGTCATCGGCAAAGTGCAGGTAGCCGAGCATTTCCCCGACGTCAGCATTAAATTCGCCGTCCTCTTCGTTGCGCATTGTCATCGCCTCGGGGTAGGTACGGCCTTCGCGCGGCAGGGCCGCTGCGAGGTAAATGATGTGGCTAACGAGGTGAGTGGTCGAGTCGGCAGCCAGGGTGGCGTCGAACCCGCCGCCGGAGTGACCGACCAACACGTCATTGGGTTCTATCACCGATACGATCGCCTCCCGACGGTTCGCCAGGGTCGATTCCTCATCGGCCCGTTGCCCATGTCCGGGGATGTCGACCGCGACCGCCTCATGCCCGAGCCGTTCCAGCTCTCGGATGGTGTGACTCCAGCACCACGCGCCATGGAAGCCGCCGTGCACCAGGACGAATCGCATCAGGGTCCTCTCAGTCATCGCCCAGACGACCGCAGCGCGTCTCTGAGCGGGGCATGTCCCGCGTCGGGATCGGTGAACGCAGCCGCGCCTCAAGATACACACTATTTCAATAGTTTTATTGAAAGCTACGAAAATAGTAGAACGGTATCTTGATCTTGAAACGCTTGATAGCGTGCGGGCCATGGTTCGCTCCGGCGTGGTGGAGGGCGCCGCGGGACGCGTAGGCGCCTCCAACCGGTGGCGGGCCGTGGCAGGACTGGCGACCATGGTCCTGGTCGCGGCCATCGTCGCAGTCTGCATCACCATGTTCAGCGGAGGCTTCGCTGAGGGCGTGCCGGTCACCGTGTTGTCGCCGCGCGCGGGCCTGGTGATGAACGCCGACGCCAGGGTGAAGATGCACGGCGTCCAGGTCGGCAAGGTCTCCTGGATCGAGCAGCGCCCCGACGGGCAAGCGGCTATCCACCTGGACATGGATAAGGCGCCAGCACGCCGCATTCCGTCCAATGTGCTCGTCGATATCGCGTCGACGACAGTGTTCGGCGCTAAATATGTGCAGCTCGTGGATCCCGCTGATCCCTCGCCCCAGTCCATGCACGCAGGGCAGATCCTCGACGCGACCCATGTGACCGTCGAGATCAACACCGTTTTTCAGCAACTCACCTCGTTGTTGTCCAAAATCGATCCCGCCAAACTCAACGAGACCCTGGGCGCGATCGCTTCGGCGTTTAACGGCCGCGGTGAGAAGTTCGGTCGGGCTCTGAGCGAGCTGGATGCGTTCCTGGCCAAGACCGAACCCGATCTTGGCGGCCTCAGCCACGACATCGCGGTGGCTCCCCGGGTGCTCAACGCCTACGCCGATGCGGCGCCCGATCTGCTCAGCACCGCTGAAAATACGACGCGGGTAAGCCAAACGGTGGTTGACGAGCAGGAGAACCTGGATGCGTTGCTGGTCAGTGCGATCGGTCTGGCCGACGTTGGTAACGACGTTTTGGGGAGCAACCGCCAGCCGCTGACCGACGTGCTCCATCTGCTGGTACCGACCACCGGTGTGCTCAACACATACCACCAGGCAATCAACTGCGGTCTCGCCGGCATCGACCAGCTCGCCAAGGTCCCCCCGTCGGCCGATCCGGGCATCGACATCTCGGCGAGCTTCATCCTTGGCGTGGAACGCTATCGGTACCCGCAGAATGTGCCCAAGGTCGCGGCCAAGGGTGGCCCGCACTGCGCCGACATGAGTCTTCCGGTGGTGCCTTTTGAGAAACGGCCCCCGTTCCTGGTTGCCGATGTGGGCGCCAACCCGGCGCAGTACGGCAATCAAGGAATCCTGTTAAATTCCGACGGTCTCAAGCAACTGCTGTATGGGCCGCTGGCCGGGCCGCCGCGAAACACCGCCCAGATCAGCGGATCCGGATGAGGGGCTTGGGCCCGACGGCCACCAAATTCGGGACCTTCGCTGCAGTGATGCTGCTGCTGTCGGCTTTCCTGTTCTTCATCTTCGGGCAGTACCGAACCGGTTCCACCGTAGGGTATTCGGCTGTCTTCACCGATGTGTCGCGGTTGAAGCCGGGAAACTCCGTGCGGGTCGCCGGGATTCGGGTCGGCACCGTCAACGACGTCTCGCTTCAACCGGACGGCAAGGTCGTCGTGGCGTTCGACGCCGACCGCAACGTGCCGTTCACCGCCGGTGTGCATGCCGCCGTTCGCTACCTCAATCTGGTGGGTGACCGCTACCTGGAGATAATCGACGCGCCGGGATCGACCGCGTTGATGGCGCCCGGAACCCGGATCCCGCTTGATCGCACCGCGCCGGCGCTGGACCTGGATTTATTGCTTGGTGGCCTCAAACCGGTTATCGCGGGCCTGAATCCGCAAGACGTCAACGCTCTGACATCGTCGCTGTTGCATGTTCTGCAGGGCCAGGGCGGCACTCTGCAATCGCTGCTGTCGAAAACATCGTCGTTCACCAATTCGTTGGCCGATAATCATCAAGCGGTCGAAGCGGTGATCGACAACCTCAACAGCGTCCTGAAAACGCTGGACAGTCACGGCGATCAGTTCGCCGGTGCCATCGACAGTCTGAACAAACTGGTCAGCGGGCTGGCCGCCGACCGCGATCCCATCGGCGCGGCCATCGAGTCGCTGGACCACGGGACCGCGTCGATCGCCGATCTGCTGACCAGCGCTCGGCCGCCGCTGGCCGGCACGGTGGACCAACTCAACCGGCTGGCGCCCCTTCTCGATCAGGACAAGGGTCGTCTTGACGCCGCCTTGGGCAAAGCGCCCGAAAACTACCGCAAACTCGTGCGGCTCGGCGTCTACGGCAGTTTCGTCAACTATTACATCTGCGCAATCAGCATCCGGGTGACTGACTACCAGCACCGCGCCGTCGACTCCCCGGTGTTCAAGCAGAAGGGCGGGAGGTGTGCTGAGCCCTGATGCTCAAATACCGCGGATCCCATCTGATTCGACCAGGTTTCATCGGGGTCGTCCTGGTCATCCTGGTCATCGCCGTGGGCCTGGCGCCCGAACGGCTGCTCGCATGGGCGACCATGATTCGATACCAGGCGCTGTTCGCCGAGGCGGGAGGCCTCGCGGAGGGCAACGACGTGACACGGTCGGGCGTCAAGGTCGGCGCGGTCTCGGATGTGGCACTGCAGGGCAACGTCGTTCGGGTGACGTTCACCGTCAAAGCCACCGTCAAGCTGGGGTCCGAAACCGCCGCGCACATCCGGACAGGTTCGTTGTTGGGCCAGCGCGTGGTGACCTTGGAGTCTGCGGGTAGCGGCACCTTGAATCCGCGTGACGTCATCCCGGTGTCGCGGACATCCTCGCCGTACTCATTGACCGAAGCGGTCGGCGACCTCGTCACCAACGCGGCCGCCACCAACACCGACACCCTCAACCAGTCCCTGGATACCCTGTCGGCGACCATCGACCAGATCGCACCGCAACTCGGGTCGACGTTTGATGGCTTGACCCGGCTCTCGCGATCCATTAACAGCCGCAACCAGACCTTCCGAGATCTGTTCAAGCACGCCGCCGATGTCACCGAGATCCTTTCCAGGCGAAGCCAACAGGTCAATACATTGATCCTCGACGCCGACGATCTGCTCGCGATGTTGGTGGAGCGGCGCCGAGCCATCGTCGACCTGCTGGCTAACACCTCGGCGGTGGCCCAGCAGCTGTCCGGGCTGGTCGCCGACAACGAAAAGGACCTGGCGCCCACGCTGGAGAAGCTCAACTCGGTGACGGCGATGCTGGAGAAAAACCGCGACAACATCGGCAAGGCATTGCCCGGTCTTGCGAAATTTCAAGTCACCCAAGCCGAGACGGTGTCCAATGGGTTCTACTACACCGCCTACGTGCCCAACCTGTTCAGCCCGCAAATCCTGCAACCGTTCCTGGACTACTACTTCGGCTTCCGCGGGGGCGTGAACAATGGGCAGCCGCCAGACAATGCCGGGCCCCGAGCGTTGATACCCTTCCCGCGCAATGGGATCCCTGGGGGCTCACGATGACATCACGCAACCGGGTCACGCTGGGTATCGCGGCGGTCCTGATAGGTCTGATCGTTGCCGGCGCGGGGCTGATCGTGCGACAAACATTCTTCGGCCCCAAGACAATAACTGCGGTGTTCACCACAGCCAGGGGAATCTACTCCGGTGACGAAGTACGGGTCCTGGGCGTCAAAGTCGGCACCATAAAATCGATCCAGGCGCAAGCGACGCAGGCGACATTGACGCTCAGCGTCAATCACGACGTTCCTATTCCCGCCGATGCCAAGGCCGTGATCGTCGCC
>DASQRI010000251.1:0-4489 GCA_035642975.1 Mycobacterium sp. | reverse complement strand
CCGCGGATGATCACGATGGTGTACAGCATGAGCAGGCCGGCCAACCCGACCAGGCCGAGCTCTTCGCCGAACGCGGCGACGATGAAATCCGTCGACGCGGCCGGCACGGTGTCCGGCTGTCCGTTGCCGAGTCCGGTGCCGAAGATGCCGCCGGTGGCAAAACTGAACAGCGACTGCACGATCTGGTAGCCGGCACCGTCCGGGTCGGCGAACGGATCCAGCCAGGTCTGCACCCGAACCCGGACGTGATTGAACATGAAATACGCTGCGACGCTTCCCATCGCGAACAACGCCAAGCCGATGATCACCCAACTGAACCGCTGAGTGGCCAGGTAGACCACCACCAGGAACGACGCATAAAGCAAAAGCGAAGTCCCCAAGTCCTTTTCGAAGACCATGACGCCGATCGACGCGACCCAGGCCGCCAGCAAGGGAGCGAGGTCACGCGGGCGGGGCAGATCCATGCCCAGAACGTGCTTGCCGGCGCTGGTGAAGAGTCCCCGTTTGGCTACCAGCACCGCCGAGAAGAAAATCAGCAGCAGTATCTTCGAGAATTCGGCAGGCTGAATTGAGAAGCCCGGCAACCGAATCCAGATCTTGGCGCCGTTCTGCTCGGAGAGCGATCGTGGCAGCAGCGCCGGTATAGCCAGGAAGACGATTCCGGTCAGACCGCAGATGTAACCGTAGCGCGCGAGCTGCCGGTGATCCTTCAACCCGATCACCACGAAGGCAAAAGCCGCCACGCTGACCAGCGTCCACAGGATCTGCGGGTTGGCGACGGCGCGGCCACTCCCCTCGGCCAGCCTCTCGTCGAGATCCAGCCGATGGATCATCACCAACCCCAACCCGTTGAGCAGCGCCACCGTCGGCAGCAGCAACGGGTCGGCGTAGGGCGCATAGCGTCTGATGGCCAGGTGCGCCGCGGTGAACAGCGCCAAGAATCCCGCGGCGTAGCTGACCAGCTGCCAGCTGACCCCGCGTTCCTGGTTGGCCTGCACGATCGCGAACGCCGCCGCGGTGATCACGGCGGCGAAGCACAGCAGCAGCAATTCGGCATTGCGCCGGTTCGGCAACGGAGGAGTGACGGTGACCGGCGGCTGTGGCTGCGTGGTCATTCCGGCGTCCGGCAATCGGTGCCCGGCTGAGGTGGCGGCGGGGAGAGCGCTGTGACGGTAGGCGCGGGGGGAGTCGGTGACGGGCTGCCCGGAGGCTCTATAGGGATCGGGGCGCCCGCGCTCGGTACCGACCCGTCGCTGGTGGGCGGTGCGGGCGATGCCGTTGACGGGGGCGGCGATTGGGCGCGCGCGAGCGGGCAGAGCGGCAACAACGACTCGGTGGACAGTCGGCGTAGCTGCGCGTCGGCCTGCTCGAGCGTGCCGGCCGGGAGCCCGGCGGCCACCTGTGCACGAGCCGACTCGGCCAGGTCCGACAGCTTCATCAGCTGGCAATCACGGGTAGTGCCGGCCTGGCCGTAGCGGATCACCGATAACTGGTTGCGGCTGTTCAGACAGCCTTGCGAATACGGTTGGTGCAGTGGAACGCCCAGGATCGACACCTGGATGCCTTGCATGATCGATACGGCGCCGCTGTAGCCGGCGACGTAGTAGTAACTGCGGATGATGGTCCGGCCGATCGCCAGCCCGGCGAGCACCAGCAGGATGATGAGCGTGACGCCGATCGCTATCCGGCGTCTTGAGCGCGGCGGCTTGATGAGCGTATCGATTTGTGGCAGAGCGCGTTTGACGACATCCTTGCGCGGGCTAAGGGCCGAGGCCCGGCCTGCGGAGGTGTTGGGGCGAGTCAGTGGGTCATGAACATCGGAGTCACCGGATACCGCGCCGGCGATGAACGGCTGAGTCGGGCCGTAGTCGTAGTCGACGACGTCGGCGACGACCACCGTCACGTTGTCCGGTCCGCCGCCGCGCAGTGCCAGTTCGATGAGCCGGTCGGCGCTGTCGGTGACATCGGGAATCTTGAGCGCATCCAGGATGGTCTCGTCGCTGACTGGGTCCGAAAGGCCGTCCGAGCACAGCAGGTAGCGGTCGCCGAGGCGGACCTCTCGCATCGTCAGCGTCGGCTCGACCTCATGACCGGTCAGCGCGCGCATGATCAACGACCGCTGCGGGTGGCTGTGCGCCTCTTCCTTGGTGATCCGCCCGTCGTCGACGAGGGTTTGGACGAAGGTGTCGTCCTTGGTGATCTGAGTCAGCTCACCGTCGCGCAGCAGATAGCCGCGCGAGTCGCCGATGTGGACCATCCCAATACGGTTGCCTGCGAACAGAATTGCGGTAAGTGTGGTGCCCATCCCCTCGAGGTCGGGTTCCATCTCGACCTGAGCGGCGATCGCCGAGTTACCGGAGCGCACTGCGGAGTCGAGCTTGGCAAGCAAATCGCCACCGGGCTCGTCATCGTCGAGGTGGGCTAACGCGGCAATTACCAACTGGGAAGCGACTTCACCGGCGGCGTGCCCGCCCATGCCGTCGGCCAGCGCCAGCAATCGCGCACCGGCATACACCGAGTCTTCGTTGTTGGAGCGCACCAAGCCGACATCGCTGCGCGCCGCGTAGCGCAAGACCAAAGTCACGGGCGCAGCTCAATTACCGTTTTGCCGATACTCACCGGCGTGCCAATGGGAACCCGTACCGCCGTCGTCACCTTTGCCCTGTCAAGGTATGTGCCGTTGGTCGATCCTAGATCTTCGACGTACCATTCCGAGCCTCGCTGAGAAAGCCGCGCGTGCCGCGTCGACGCGTAGTCATCGGTCAGCACCAGAGTGGAGTCGTCGGCACGTCCGATCAGCACCGGCTGGCCGCTCAATGTGATCCGGGCACCGACCAATGCCCCCCCGGTCACCACGAGATAGCGCGCCACACTTCGGCGCTCCCGCGTCGGCAGCAGTGTGCCGCGCAAGGTCAGGCCGCGTCGCACCATGACGGCGCCCGTCGGAGCGTAGATGTCGGTCCGCAGGATTCTCAGCACCGACCAGATGAACAGCCACAGCAGCATCAAGAAGCCGGCGCGCGTCAGCTGCAGCACGATTCCCTGCATGTGGCATCCCCTCCGTCCTGGTGCGTTCGCTTCACGTGCCCGGATACAGCAACGTCACGATACTTGGACGGAGGTCGACGCGGGGTGAAGCTGGATGCCCTCGCGTCCTATGGGCTCAATGGATGTGGACGACGATCTCCGAATGCCCCAGGCGGATCACATCGCCGTCGGCCAGCTGCCATTCCTGCACCGGCGCGTTGTTGACGGTGGTGCCGTTGGTGGAGTTGAGGTCGGACAGCAGCGCGACATGGCCGTCCCAACGAATCTCCAGGTGGCGGCGGGACACACCGGTGTCCGGCAACCGGAACTGCGCGTCCTGGCCGCGGCCGATGATGTTGGGCCCCTCCCGCAATTGGTAGGTGCGCCCGCTGCCGTCGTCGAGCTGGAGGGTGACCGCGGAGCCGGACGACGAGTAGGCGCCCTGCCCGTAGCCGCCGCCGTAACCGCCGACTTCGGCGGGCTGGCCATAGTCGTAGTCGCGACCGGGCTCGGGGTACCCGCCGCCGGCGGGCGCGGCGTAGGTCTGGCCGGGGGCGTCACCATAACGCCCGTAATCGGGTTGTTGACCGTAGTCCTGCCGACCGTATCCCGGCCCGCCGCCGTAGCCCTGGTCGTAGCCGCCGCCCTGTTCGGGGTAGCCCGAACGTTGGTCGGGCGCGCTGTAGCCGGCCTCCTCGTGGCGCGCCGGTCCGCGGCCGTAGTCGGCGTATTCGCCGTAGCCCTGGCCGCCGGGCTGGCCGTAACCGCCCTGGCGGTAGCCCGGGTCGGGGCCCTGCCCGCCGCCGTAACCACCACCGGCCGGCCGCTGCTCATACTGCGGCGGGTAGCCACCCTGGTCGGGGTAGCCGCCGCGCTGGTCGGGGTAGCCGCCTTGGTCGGGGTAGCCGCCGCGCTGGTCGGGGTAGCCGCTTTGGTCGGGGTAGCCGCCGCGCTGATCGGGGTAGCCGCCTTGGTCGGCCGGCGGCGCCTGATAACCCCGCTGGTCGGGGTAGCCGCCGGATTCGGGCGGGTATTGGCCGCGGGGCGCCGGTGCGGCGTGCGGGTCGTCTTGCGGGTGCCCGTAGTGCTCGTCGTAAGGGTCGTCGCCGGGCCGCCCCTGCCCCTGGCCGCCTGGGTAGCTCGAATTCTCAGTCATCGGTGGTACTCCTGGTTCTGCGCTAAACGCACGGTCTGATTCTGGCGGAGGGACACCGCCGGCCGTTGGCCGGGGTTCGACATCGGGGTTGACAGCACCGCTGGTGCGGAACTGGCCGGTGTGCAGGTTCGCCGACTGCTCGAACCGGACGACCACGTCACCATATGTTTGCCACCCCTGTTCGCCGATGTATCCCGCCAAGTGCTTAGCGAAAGCCTCCGAAGTGAGGTCCGGGTCGGCGCCCACTTTCTGGTAGTCGTGCATACCGAGGGTAATGATGTATTCGTTGGGAGCCAAAAGGCGATC
>DASQRI010000250.1:0-18367 GCA_035642975.1 Mycobacterium sp. | reverse complement strand
GCGTGCACGGTGTCCTCCTCTCGCGATGACGACGCCACGCCGCTGGACTGGCCGGGTGCCGGGTTAATCGCAAGTGCTGTCGCGGTTTTCGTGTTCGGTGTGCTCGAGGCACCCGCACACGGGTGGAGTCACCCATTGGCCTGCGGGTCGATGGCCGCCGGGGTCGCGCTGGCGGTGGTGTTCGGGTTCGTCGAAATGCGACGGCGCCATCCCCTGCTCGACGTTCGGCTGTTCCGCAGGCCGGACTTCGCCACCGGATCGGCCACGATCACCGTCTTTTTCCTGGCGCTCTTCGGGTTCTTCTTCGTCATCATGCAGTACATCCAGCTGGTGATGGGCTACAGCCCGATCAAGACCGCGTTGGCGTTGAGCCCGCTGATGGTGCCGATGCTCACGCTGTCCGTGCTGTCCCAGTGGTACCTGCCGCGCATGGGTCTGCGGCTGGTGGTGTTCATCGGCCTACTGCTCATTGCGACCGGGTTCCTGTGGATGCGTGTGCTGCAAATCGATTCGCCATACTGGGACATGATGTGGCCACTACTCGTGATGAGCGCGGGCATCGGATTCTGCACGGCGCCAAGCACGTCCGCGATCATGGCGGCTGTGCCTGACGAGAAGCAGGGCGTCGCATCGGCCGTCAACGACACCACCCGCGAGGTCGGAGCCGCGCTTGGCATCGCGCTGGCGGGGTCCATATTGGCGGCGAAGTACGGCCACGTCATCACGCCGCATCTGGCGGCTTTCCCTGTACCGCTGCGGGCCCCGGCCTCGCACTCATTAGCCCAGGCCTTGGAAATCTCGAAAAAGGTTGGCCCGCAGGGTCATCAGCTCGCCAAGCTCAGCCAAATCGCGTTCCTTCGGGCAATGCAATCATCGTTGCTGGTGCTCGGCTCGATCGTGGCCGTAGCAGCGCTGGTCGTCGGCGCCTGGGCGCCCGGCCGCGACGGGCGACAGCTGAGCCTGGTGCGGCGGATCGCCGCGCTGCGCCGCCACTGACGTCAGCAGACGAACTCCGCTGCCCGATGCCCGATCATCACGATGCTGGCGTGCGGGCCGCGGCTGGTGATGGTGGGCAGCACCGAGCCGTCGATCACCCACAATCCGTCGATACCGTGTACGCGGCATCGGTGATCGGTGACGGCCGTCGGATCCTGCGCCCGGCCCATCGGCGCACTGCCACACAGATGCTGCGAGGTCGACCACGCGGGCTGACCGACTTCGGTTGTCGAAGATGCTAATTCGCGAGCCAACTCGCTGCCTTTCTGCAACGCGACTACATCGGCGGGTTCGCTGTCGTAACGATGTGCGATCTGCGGCGGCACCAGGGGGTCAGCGGAGACCAGCGTGATGCGTCCGCGTGCCCGGGGCTGCATCAGCGCCACACCGATGTGTGGCCAATCCGGGTGGCCCGCCGTACCGTCGCCGACCATCGCCACGAACCCACCGGTATACGGTCGGATTTCCAGGTCGTCCGGCGTGCTGAGCACCACTTCGAGTACCGGCCGGCCGGTGGCGATCTCCCACGTCGTCGGCAACACCCATTCAGGATGGTCGCTGCATCCCATTCCGACCGGCAACCGCGCGACGACGTCGATTTCGGCGGCACGCAGCATGGCCTCGTCACCAACCCCGGAAAGCATGAGCAGGTGCGCTGATTCGATCGCGCCGGCGGATAGCACGATGCGATCGGCTGTCGCGGTGATCGGACCATCCGGCCCGGTGGCGTCGACGCCGATGGCGCGATTGGCCGAGAAGCGCAATCGCACAGCTCGTGTCTGCGTCAACAGCGAGAGGTTCGCCCGTCCCAACGCGGGCACGAGATATGCAGCGCCCGGGCCAATACGCATACCGTCGACGATGTTGAGCGGGACGGCGCCGATACCCGACGGCAGGGCAGCGGCGCTGCCAACGTCGTTGAGGTCGGATATCCAGCCGAACCCGTAGCGTTGTGCCGCGGTGACAAAAGACTCTGTGCTTCCGATGATTTCACGCGTCCGACGGACCGGGATCGGTCCAGACTCACCGTGCGCCGGCCCGGTGAAATCCAGATCGGTCTCGATCGCGCGAAAGTGATCAGCGACGTCCGACCACGCCCAACCGGGCAGCCCGTATCCGTCGAAGTCGCGCCGCAGCCCCCGGCAGAAGTAGCCGCCGTTGACGGCGCCTGAGCCACCGACCGTTGCACCCCGGATGATTGCGACCTGACGGGCCGGGCGATCGGTCAGTTGCGCCTGATAGCGCTGCACCAGTGGACTGGCGGCACCGATGGGTAGTCGCAGCCCGTTGCCCGTCTCGGCCCGAAGCGTCGCGTCAGCGAGGCCGACCCCGGCTTCCAGCACCGTGACCACGCAGCTCGGATCAGCCGAAAGACGGTTTGCAACAACGGATCCAGCGCTTCCCGCGCCAATGATCAGCACATCGCTGTGCGGCGGCACCGCAGCCGTCAGGAGTCAGACTCGAATCTGCGGCTTGAGCGGACCGATATTGCGCTCCCGCAGCACGCCGTACCACAGCCCGAGGCCGTAGGCCAGGTCATCGAGACGCTTGAGCAGCAAGTAGGTCACCAGACCAATCGGCCTGGCATCATCGTCCGCGGCTTGCCTGCGACTGGCCCAGTCCACCACCCCGTCGAGGACAGCGGCGACCAGCACCACCCGGCGGCAGGGGCGCCAGGCAATGGCCGCCAGCAAAGCGACCGGCCAGTAGTGCCGGCAAATGGCCGACGCCAATTGCAGCGCAGCCGACCAGAGACCGCGAACGGCGACGCCCAGCACGTCCCAGATCTGGGTGTCAGCGCCCTGCACGCTCTTCGCGATCCGACGGCCGGTGAGCGCGGCGACGAACAGCGACGCCACATAACCAAAACTGGATCCGATGGCCATCAGAATCCACGCCGTCAACGCCCAGCCCGAGATCATCAGTGGCGCAATCTTATCCGGGTGGCGGACCGACAACGGGGCGGCCGAACCACCGTAAAACGCTTTGCGCGCAATCCAATCCCGTAATTGAGTCCGATGATCATGTGCCACTTGGGCGATCGGCTCATAGCGCAGCCGGGCACCGGCTTCGACAAGTCGCCAGCACAGATCGACATCCTCACCCGAGCGCAGGGTTTCGTCGAACCCGGCGATGCCACGCACTGCCGAAGTGCGGCAGACGATCGCCGCGCTGGGAACGTAGGAGACGCTGGTGTACGGAATCACCGGGGCCTCGCGCTGTCCGAGGTCCAGCGACGATCGCACCGCCTCGTAGCGGCCCACTAAATGGTCGGTGTGCGTCATGCCCACGATTCGCGGGGCAACCAATGCCACGGTGGGGTCGCAGAAATGACCGAGCAGAGCCTCCAGCCAGCCGCGGCGCGGGACGACATCGGAGTCCAAGAAAGCCACAAAGCCGGTTTGGCAGGCGGCAAGACCGGTATTACGCGCGGCAGCGGGGCCTTTGCTCTGCGCGTGACGCAGCACGTCGATGGCGGTGTGCGTCCCGACGAAGTCCTCTTGCTGGATCGGTGTCGACGAGCCGTCGTCAACGACGATGATCCGCAAGCCACGCAGTGACGCGACCAGTCGCCGCAAGCCACAAGCGTTGTCCCGCACCGGAATTACGACGGTTATGTCGTGATGCGACGGGCCACCTGCGGGCCGCGGGTGGGCCACTGTCGCGTCCAGCAGGGTGCGGGCCAGTTCGGCGCTCACCGCGTCGCTGACTTTGAGGCGGCCGTCGGCCAGCATGTCCTGAGCGGCCGGCGCTAGCCGCAACAGCCGGGTGGGCGATCCACCCAGCAAAGCGGCACCCTGGCCGAGCACCCTGACACGCCGGTCGACTTGAACAGCAAATCCGTCCGGTAACCGCGTCTGGGTCATGTGAGCATCCCGTTCGACGCCGGCGCCCACTGTCGGACCCGGCGCTGGCAATCGTCGACCATTTCGGCCAGCATCAGTTCCCCCTCCGCAGCGGTCGCCGTGGTCGGGTCCCCCAGAACCCCGACCTCGCTGACCGCCGCGACTCCCCCGCGCCGCATTGACGGTAGTAGATCCGACAACGGCGCGTTGTTGCCCGCCCGCCACCGGTCGGTGAGCACGTCGGCGGGCGAAATATGCATTAATAGAGAAGTTTCTGTGTGGCCGGCGTGCGCGTCGGCGCCTGCCGATACACAGGCGCACCACGCGGCATCGCGTCCCTCGTAGCGCAGTCGGCTGACCGCTCGGCTCAGCGCCGTGATGTTGCCGCCGTGGCCGTTGACGAACAGCAGTCGCTGCGCCCAGCAGGAGGCCGACCTGCCGTACTCCAGCAGCAGGGTGGACAGGGCGTCGGTGCCGATGGAGATCGTTCCGGGGAAGCTTTGATGCTCGCCGCTGTCGCCGTAGGCCACCGCCGGCGCCACCATCCAGTGCAGCTGGGGGGCATCGCTGAGCTGGTCCGTCAGCGCAGCGGCGACGACGGTCGCGATCCGGGTGTCGGTGTCCAGAGGCAGGTGCGGCCCATGCTGCTCGGTGGATCCAACCGGTATCGCCAGCCCTAACGGCATGCTTGCCAGCTGACTCGACGTCGAGCAGCCAAGTTGGGCGCGGAGAACCACTCGCCGATGGTAAGCCGAATTCACCTGTCGTGCATCGATTGTTGGCGCCCCGAAAAAATATATTTGCCGACCGACGTTCACTAGGGGCGGTCACCGTCGCCACGTCCGCCACGTCCGTATCAGGATGCTCGCTGGTCCCGCGCCCGCCGGCCTTAGCGGCCGGTCCGCGTCGGCGGGGACGGCTGTCCGCCGCCAGACGTTCCGAGCACCCGGGCAAAGCCGGCCGGGACGAGGACGTCGTCGCGGGTGAGGTCGTGAACGGAGGCCCGGCCGAGGCCCATCAACGCAGAGTCGATGCCGCCGCGAAGAATGTCAAGAACGTTCTCTACGCCCGGCTGGCCGGCGGCCGCCAGACCCCACAGGTATGCGCGGCCGATCATGACCGCACGCGCACCCAGCGCGAGTGCCTTGACGACGTCGCTGCCACGCCGGATACCACCGTCCAGCAAAACTTCGACCTGGTCGCCGACGGCATCGACGACTGCCGGCAGGGCGCGAATCGCCGCCGGGGTTCCGTCCAGATTGTTGCCGCCGTGGTTGGACACTGAGATGGCCGAAACACCGGCATCCACCGCCCTTTTGGCGTCATCGATCCGCATCACGCCCTTGAGCATGAACGGGCCGCCCCACAGCTCGCGCAGCCAGGCGATGTCCTCCCAGGTCGGTGGCGGCGTTCCCATCCACTCCCCGTACGCGGCGAAGAACGGCGGTCCGGGCTCGCCTCGGCCGGCCAGGTTAGGCACTCGCAGGTCCGGCGGACGCAGCGTCTTGCCGAACCTCCACAGCCACCCCGGACGGGTGATGACCTCCGGCGACATCCGCAGCATGGTCCGCAGGTTCATCTGCTCGGGGATCTTCGGGCTGCCCCAGTCACGCCCGTGCGAGAACGACCAGTCGGTGGTCGCGATCAGACCCACGGCGCCGGCTTGCCGGGCCCGCTCGATGCGCTCCGCGATCACGTCGCGTCCGCCCGACCAGTAGACCTGGAAGAACAGCTTGGGATTGGCGGCGATCACTTCCTCGATCGGCTTGCTGGCGAACGACGACAATCCCATCGCCGTGCCACGCGCCGCGGCCGCCCGCGCGACCGCCACCTCGCCGTCCGGATCGACTGCCTGCACGCCGGTGGGCGAGATGAGCACCGGCAGGGAAATATCCTGTCCCATAACGGTTGTCGACAAGTCACGCTTCTCAATCGCGCCGACCACATGCGGCGCGAAACCCAGCTCACCGAATGCTTCGACATTGTCGGAGACGGTCAGCCCCTTCTCGCTGGCCGCCACTAGCGCGGCATAGGCCGACTTCGGCAGCCGGCGCTTCGCGCGTTGCTGCGCGATGGCGACCGTCTCGAACCAGACGTCACGTGCCACGGCTAGACCGGGCTCTCGTTGCACAGTCGCTGCGGCGGCATCGTCAGCGTCAGCGGCACCGGCCCGCTGCGCCGTCGTGCATGCGAGTGATCGCCCGCGGGACGGGGTCTGTCGCGCTCTTGGGCCGGGGCCGGCGCACCGTAACCCTGAACGCATTCCGGATCGGGGCCGTCGATCGGCAGACCGGTGAAGAACTTGGCGGCCATGCAGCCACCGCGGCAGCTGTCGTAGTGCCCGCAGCTCCCACAGGCACCCGCCGACTGCGGCTCGCGTAGCTCCCGGAACAGCGGAGCGTTCTTCCAGACATTGTCAAAACTACCGTCGGACAAGACATTTCCGGCAAGAAAGCGGTCGTGGATGGCGAACGGGCAGGCGTACACGTCACCGACCGGGTCGATCAGGCACACCACCCGCCCGGCACCGCACATGTTCAAACCGGCCAGCGCTCCGGGTTCGCCCAGTCCGGACAGGTGGAAGAAGGAATCACCGGTCAGCACCCGCTCGCCGTTGGCGACCAGCCATTGGTAAAGCCGCACCTGCTGGTCGGCCGTCGGATGCAGGTCATCCCACACGTCGGCGCCACGGCCGGACGGCCGCAGCCGAGTGATGCGCAGCGTGGCACCGTAACGGCTTGCCAACGAGGCGAATTCGTCGAGCTGGTCGACGTTGTGCCGGGTCACGACCACCGAGATCTTGGCGTCGGAAAACCCAGCGGCCGCGAGGTTCTCCAGGGCACGGACGGCCATCGCGTAGGAGCCGGCACCCCGGACGGCGTCGTTGACCTCGGCGGTCGCGCCGTCCAGCGAGATCTGCACATCCACGTAGTCGCTGGCGGCCAGCCGGGCGGCGACCTCGGGTGTGATCCGCACGCCGTTGGTCGAGAACTTCACGCCCACATGGTGAGCGGTGGCGTAGTCGACCAGCTCCCAAAAGTCCGGCCGCACAGTCGGTTCCCCACCGCCGATGTTCACGTAGAACACCTGCATGCGTTCCAGCTCGTCGATGATGTGTTTGCAGTCCTGCGTGGACAGCTCAGCCGGATCGCGTTTACCCGAGGACGACAAGCAGTGCACGCATGCCAAATTGCAGGCGTACGTCAGCTCCCAAGTCAGGCAGATGGGTGCATCCAACCCGTGCTCGAACTGCTCGACCAGCCGTGGCACAACCGATGTCATCGGCGCCGCTCCTCCTCATCGCTTCGCTCTGCATCGTCGCCGGCGCGTGTCATCGGCGCCGCTCCTCCTCATCGCTTCGCTCTGCATCGTCGCCGGCGCGTGTCATGCGGCCTCCTTGGGCTCGACCGGCACCAGCATGTTGGACCCGGCCAGCACGCCAAGCGCGTGCATGTAGGGACCCTGTCGGTTGTCCTCGACTCCGGCGGCGCGGCAGGCGGCGCGAACATCTGGGTGGTCGGCCAGCGACTGCACCACCGCAAGAATCGTGCGGTTCTTCAGGAACGACAGTTTGCGAGTACCGAAGTGATACAACAGCGCGCCAAAGGGTTCCGGACGCACCGCCACTTGCGGGTGCAACCGCCACGCCTGATCGGGATCGAACCCACCGGGCGACAACGCGCCCGCCTCCGGCGCGGGGGCGCTCACGATCAGTAGACCCCGCACATCCCGTCGATGGACACCTCTTCCACCAAGGTCTCGGTGACGAGCTCGGTGTCGGACTCGGTCTGCTGGTTCGGCTCCATAACGTCGCCTTTCGCTATCAGGACTCGACAAGTCGCGTCGATGTGGTCAGAATCTTCGATAGGATATGGCATCGAGTGCCAGAATGGAAGGGCGGGGTCGCATGCGCCAGCAGCCACGGGTTGGCCGCCGCCGTTCCACCACCCCGCAGCACATCACCGACGTTGCCCTCGGGCTGTTCGCCGATCGCGGGTTCGCCGAGGTCAGCGTCGACGACGTCGCGCAAGCCGCCGGCATCGCCCGCCGGACGGTGTTTCGCTACTACGCGTCGAAAAACGCAATTCCCTGGGGAGACTTCGACACTCACCTACTGCATCTGCGTGAGCTGCTGGGCCAGGTCGATCCGGGTATGCCGGTCGGCGAGGCGCTGCGGGCGGCGTTGTTGTCCTTCAATACCTTTGACGAGTCTGAGACTGTCCGACATAGGCAGCGGATGCGGGTGATCCTGCAAACCGCAGAACTGCAGGCATATTCGATGACGATGTATGCAGGATGGCGTGAGGTCATCGCCGATTTCGTAGCACGCCGAACCGGCGTGAAGACCACCGACCTGCAGCCTCAGACTGTCGCGTGGATGATGCTCGGCGTCGCGTTGAGCGCCTACGAGCACTGGCTCGACGATGAATCCGTCTCGCTGCCGCAGGCGCTCGGGGAAGCTTTCGACGTGGTCCGCGCCGGACTGGACGACGTGGATCGACCAGGCGCATGAGCCCCGAAGACGGCAACCGCCTGCTGCGGTCTCTTCGAGTGCAGGGGCAGGTCTGCGCGGGCCTGGGCTCGCCGATGTACGGAGACGTACTACAACGGGTGGCCGCCGACGTCGACGCCGGCGGGATCTTCGCCGTAATCCTGTCCGGGCACGAAAACGACGCTGGCCGAATGGCGTTGCCGCTGCGACTGCTCGGCGGGTTGCACCGACTGGCGCTCGACGGTCGCGCGCCGGCGTTGCGCCGCTGGTACCCGAGCACCGGTGGGCACTGGGACGCCGAGGCGGCGTGGCCTGATGTGGCGCTGGCCGCCTCCGAGCACGCCGACGCGCTGCGCGCCGCTCTCGACCAGCCGCCGCAGACCAACGAGGTTGGCCGATCCGCCGCGCTGATCGGTGGCCTACTGACTCTTGCCCACCGATTCGGTCTGCCGATAAGGCTTTTCGAGATCGGATGTAGTGCCGGGCTCAATCTGCGCGCCGACCATTACCGTTACCGCTACCCGGGTGGCCACTGGGGTCCGGCCGAATCGCCGGTAACCGTCGACGACGCTTGGCGGGGCAAACTGCCGCCCGTCGGCGTCCTGCAGATCGTCGAACGTCACGGTTATGACATCGCACCGCTGGACGCCACCAGTCGCGATGGGGAATTGACGCTGCTGAGTTATGTCTGGCCCGATCAGCCGGCACGGTTGGATCGGTTGCGCGGCGCGATCAGGATCGCACGGCGCGTGCCGGCACCATTGCAGCGATGCAATGCCGTCGATGCGGTGGCCGGCATCGGTGTCGCCGCCGGCGCGCTCACCGTGCTTTGGCATTCGATTATGTGGCAGTACCTCTCCGCGAGTGAACAGGAGACGGTCTCGGCCGGGATCGAGGCACTGGGAGCCCGAGCCCGACCCGATGCACCGTTCGCCCATTTGACGTTGGAACCACACCGGCGAACACCCGACGCTCCAGTCGAGTTCGTGGTCCGGGCCCGTAGCTGGCCGGGCGGCGACGACCGGCTGCTGGGCGCTTGCTCGCCGCACGGGCCGCCGGTCACCTGGGACTAGCGCCGGCGAAATTTTTCTCGCCTACCCGTCGGAGTTCCGGTCGCCACCGCGCTGGACGTTGGAGCCGGGACGGGTCGACGACGGATGGCAGATACCGGGCACCCACCCGATGGCCGGTCTGTCCGGCGGCAGTACCCCACCGACTGCGGTTCCGATGTGGACGGTGCCGGACATCGACGCCGCCGTCGCGCGGGTCCGCGAGGCCGGCGGCACCGTGCTGGCGGAGCCGTCGCGGCAGCCCTACGGGGTCACCGCCGAGTGCAGCGACGACCAGGGCTCGCAGTTCTACCTCGCCGAGTTCTGAGTCGACGCGTTCCCGGTCACTGCACGCTGTCGCGCGCGGCGGCAAGGAACGGCTCGGCGACGGCCAAGAACCCGGCCGGGTCCGAGGAGAACACCACGTGACCCGTGGGCAGCACCTCTAGTCGCGATCCCGGTATTGCGGCCGCAGTGGCGCGACCGAATCGCATCAGAGCTACGGTATCTTTTGATCCCCAGATAATCAGGCACGGCGCAGTGATGCGATCGGCGTACGGTCGCAGATTATGTTCGGGCGCAGCGAAACTCCGCCACAGCGCCGCAGTGAGAACGACACCTTCGCGGGTGTGAGCACGGGCCAGCGCGCGTTCCTGAACGGCACGATCGTTCTCGCTGGCCGCCTTCATATAGCTGCGGATGGACCGCGGCAGAACCCGTCTCATCACCGCGGGCGTGCCGAGTATTCGGCAGTAGAGGTTGGTGACCGGGCTGGCGATGAAACCGCCCGTATTGACCAACACCAGCCGCGAAACCCGTTGTGGGTCAGTGATCGCCAACCGTGCCGCAGCAAAACCGCCGACCGAGTTGCCGACGAATGCGGCTGGCGGCAGATCAAGTGCGGCGACGACGTCGGCCAGCACGTCGGCGTACAAGGCCGCGGTCGGCGGCTGGCTCGGCGCCGGCGACTCACCGTGACCCGGCCAGTCCAGCGCGATCACTCGGTAATCGCGCCTGAGGCGTTCCACGATTGGGTCGAAATCGTGCCGGTCGTGCAGCGTGGCATGCAGCAGCACCACCGCGGGCCCTTCTCCGACGTCGCTGTAGGCGACCTTCCCCACTCGTGTTTCAACCATGGCGACCATCTCGCGTCCTTTCATTGACCGACCGGTCAGTCAACGGTACCATTGAGGCGGTCTCTAACTCAAGGAGTGATCGATGACTTGCCCCAACACCTGATGCGCCGTTTTCGGACAAGATGGCCTACTACCGGACCCAACACACCAGCCCACGGCGTGCGTTTCACGCACATGGTCGGCACACCTGTGATCGCGGCCGGAATCCCGCTGCTGTTCGCCAAACCCCGAGCGGCACTGCCAATGTTCCTGGGAGGGTGGCTCTTACAGATCGCCGGCCATCGATTCTTCGAGCGCAATCTGCTGTCGACACACAAAGGCTGGATCACCTATCAGCTCACCGGGGTGATCCACGTCTGCGAGCAGTACAGCGAACTGCTCGCGCGACGCAGTCAACGCAAAGCCGCACGCAAACCGGCGGTTAGAGTGCTCGCATGACCCCGACGCCGCCCACGGTGCCCGCCACGCCGACGGGCGGGCGCAAGGAGGCGATGGCCAGAACTCGAGAATCGATCATCGACGCGGGATTGCGACTTGCCGAGCGCACCGGGCTGGCCGGCTTGAGCGTCAACCTCATCGTCGAGGAGGCCGGGGTGGCCAAGGGCACGTTCTTTCACCACTTCGGCGACCGCGCCTCGTATCTGCTTGCGCTGCACCGTGAATTCCATGACCGGTTGGCCACCCAGCTGCAACCCGCGATCGCCGGCGTGCCGCCCGGGCGCCGTCGGCTGACCATTGGCGCAAAGACGTACCTCGATGGTTGCCTACGCGACCGCGGTGTGCGTGCCCTGCTGCTGGAAGCGCGCGCCGAGCCGGCGGTTACCGACGAAATCAAACACCGCAACAAAGCCGGCGCAGAACTGTTCCAACCCGACTTCGCCGCACTGAAACGCCCACACCCTTACGAAAGCGCGCAGTTATGGGTCGGCATGCTCGCAGAAGCCGCGCTCATCGAACATCAAGCCGCGAAAGCACTTCCCGACATCCGCGAAGCCCTCGAGCGGTTCTTGAACTGACCTTGCCGCGTCAGCCCAGTTAGCCCAGCACCTCGGAAATCGGCGCCGCAGCAGCGATTTTGGTGCGAGTCTTCATGACCTTGCCGGGCATTCCACCGCCGACGACGCCGGCCACCACGCCGTCACGCTCGTAGTAGGCGAGGAATTTGCGACCGTCGTCCTCGACGAGGTGCACGGTGTCGGTGGCGATCGGCTCGCCGAGGCATTGGATCTTGACGTCGTATTGGTCGCTCCAGAAATAGGGCACGACGACGCCGGACGGCGCTTCCTGCCCGAGCATCGCGGGCACGACGACCCGGGCCTGCTCGGCAACGTTGCTCCAATGTTCCACGCGCACTTGATGTCCCTTCGGATCCCGCCAGGAAGCGACATCACCGAGTGCCCACACCTTAGGCGCGCTGGTGCGTCCGGCCGCATCGCAGATGACACCGTTGTCGACCTCGATACCGCTGCCCTCGAGCCACTCAGTCGCCGGCCGCGAGCCGATGCCGACCACGACCAGATCGGCACTCACCTCGGCGCCGTCGGTCAACTGCACGGTCTCGACATGATCGGCGCCGCGGACTTCGGCTACCCCGACTTCGGTGCGCACATCGACACCTTCGGCGCGATGCAGCCGCGCCACCAGCCCGCCGATCTGCTCACCGAGAACGGCGGCCAGTGGTGCGGGCTGCGGCTCAACCAGTACGACGTCGACTCCGAGCCCACGCAGACTGGCCGCTACCTCACAGCCGATGAAACCGGCGCCGACCACCACGGCACGATGTGCTTCGGATGCGTGCCGTCGCAGCGCGAGACTTTCGTCGAACGAACGCAGTACCCGGATGCCCTCCAGGTCCGGGAAAGCCGGAATGCGCCGCGGCACCAGGCCGGTCGCGATGACGAGCTCGTCGTAGCCGAGCGTCGCGCCGTCGTCCAGGGTTATCGTTTGCGCCGCGGTGTCCAGGCTGGTGGCCGCCGACCCCAGCCGCAAGGTGATGTTCTGCTCGTCGTAGAACGACCGCGGCTTCAGCGTCACATCGTCGACTTCGCTGCGCAGCACCTCCTTGGACAGCGGAGGCCGGTCGTATGGCAAATGGACCTCGTCGCTGACAATGGTGACCGAACCGGTAAACCCCGCCCGGCGCAATTGCTCCGCGGTCCGGGTTGCCGCGAGCCCCCCGCCGACGATCACTATTCCCTTGCTGTCCGCGCTACTGCTCACCTGGCGTTCATACACGATTGCCGTGGCGAATAGTCGCTCACCCCGAGTCTTCGGCGCGCGAGCGGTCGATGAGGTTCGACAGCACGACGATGCTCTCGGTGCGTTCGATGTCGGCGCTGGTGCGGATCCGCTCCAGGGCGTCTTCCAGATGCCGCATGTCGTGCGCCAATACCCGCAGGATGGCGTCGGCGGTGCCGGTCACCGTCGCGGCGCTGACCACCTCGGGAATGTCGATCCAGGCCCGCCGCAGCTCGTCGGGAGAGATCCGGCCGTGGCAGTACACCTGGACGTAAGCCTCGGTGTTCCACCCCATTGCGTTGCGATCGATGACGGTGGTGAATCCCCGGATCACTCCGCTGTCGAGCATCCGGTCGACCCTGCGCTTGACCGCCGGCGCGGACAGATTCACCCGCTCGCCGATTTCGGCGAATGTTGCCCGGGCATGTTGGGCGAGCTCGGCGAGAATCTGCTCGTCCATGTCGTTCGACCGATCCACCAACACCTCCCGCCACAACAGATACCCGCATTATCGCATTCCGCGCAATAGATCGACTGCGTATGAGCAACGTTCGGCAACCCATTGCGTAAACGGCCTCCGATATCGTTGAATTATGACGATCTTCGCGGATCCGCCGGTGCCGGCTCCGGCGGCGAAGGCCGCAACCGAACGCCGGGCGCGAATTCGGCACTACGCCATGACCGCGCCGCGGTTCTTCACTGTCGACTACGCGATCAACCCGTGGATGGACACCTCCAACCCGGTCGACACGGCCGTTGCGGTCGCTCAGTGGCAGAACCTCCGCGACACCTACCTGCGACTGGGACACGTCGTCGATCTGGTCGAACCGGTAGCCGGTCTGCCGGACATGGTCTACGCCGCCAACGGCGGGTTGATCCTCAACGGCACAGCGCTGGTCGCCCGGTTCAAATATCCTCAGCGCCAACACGAGTCGGTCGCTTACGCGGACTGGATGAGATCGCACGGGTATGAACCCGTGCAAACCCGCCACGTCAATGAAGGCCAGGGTGACCTGTTGCCAACAGGCGAAATGATCCTGGCCGGAACAGGCTTTCGGACCGACCGGCGGGCGCATGCCGAGATCGCCGAGATCTTCGGCCGGCCGGTCGTCAGCCTCGAGCTGGTCGATCCGCGCTTCTATCACCTCGATACCGCGCTGAGCGTCCTCGACGACACCACCATCGCGTACTACCCGCCGGCCTTCTCGGAACGTTCACGCGCGCAGCTGGAAACGCTGTTTCCCGGTGCGATCGTGGTGGAAAGTGCCGACGCCTACGTGTTCGGCCTGAACGCGGTGTCCGACGGCCGCCATGTTGTGCACCCAGGCGCCGCGGTCGGGTTCGCCGAGCAGTTGTCGCACGCCGGTTTCGAACCGATTGGGGTAGAGCTGTCCGAGCTGCTCAAGGGCGGCGGATCCGTTAAATGCTGCACGCTGGAGGTGTATTCGTGACTGTCCTGGACACCGCGACTACCGGGCACGGCACGCTGACCGCGTCCGCGATCGCTCGTGACGAGCGCTACGCGGCACACAACTATGCGCCGCTGCCGGTGGTTGCCGCCAGCGCCGAGGGGTCGTGGATCACCGACGTCGAGGGACGCCGCTACTTGGACTGCCTGGCCGCGTACTCCGCGGTGAATTTCGGGCACCGCAACCCCGAGATCACCGCGACCGCACATGCCCAGCTCGACCTGGTCACCTTGGTCAGCCGTGCTTTTCACGCCGAGGCGCTCGGCCGGTTCTGCGCGGCCTTGGCCACGCTGTGCGACAAGGACATGGTGTTACCGATGAACAGCGGCGCCGAGGCGGTGGAGAGCGCCATTAAGGTCGCACGCAAATGGGGCACCGATGTCAAGGGTGTTCCCGCTGGCCAAGCCAATATTGTGGTGGCCGACAACAACTTTCACGGCCGAACCATCAGCATCGTCAGCTTTTCCTCGGACGAGACGGCCCGCGGCGGCTTCGGGCCGTTCACGCCGGGCTTCCGTTCCGTGCCGTTCGGTGACGCCGAAGCACTGGCCGACGCGATCGACGAGCACACCGTCGCGGTGCTGTTGGAACCGATTCAAGGCGAGGCGGGCGTCGTCGTGCCGCCGGACCACTACCTGCCCGCGGTGCGAGAGATCTCGCACGCCCGCGGTGTTCTGATGATCGCCGATGAAATTCAGTCCGGCCTGGCCCGCACGGGTCGCACCTTCGCGTGCGAGCACTGGGGTGTGGTGCCCGACATCTATCTGCTCGGCAAGGCCTTGGGCGGTGGCGTCGTCCCGTTGTCAGCGGTGGTGGCCGATCGCGACGTCTTAGGGGTGCTGCATCCCGGCGAGCACGGGTCGACGTTCGGCGGCAACCCGTTCGCGGCGGCGATCGGCGATACCGTGGTGTCGATGCTGGCTCGCGGTGAATTCCAGGACCGCGCGACGCACCTCGGAGCACGCCTGCACCGGCGGCTGCGAGCGTTGACCGGCCACGGGGTGCTTGCGGTGCGCGGGCGCGGATTGTGGGCCGGTGTCGACATCGACCCGGGACTCGGCACCGCGAAACAACTCAGCCTGCGGCTTGCCGAACGCGGCGTCCTCGTCAAAGACACCCACGGCTCAACACTGCGGTTCGCGCCCCCGTTGGTAGTCACCGCAACGGAAATCGACTGGGCCGTGGACCGATTCGCCGACACGCTCGCGGAGATGGCGAGCCAGTAGGGCGCGACCCCGTCTAACGGTCGGCGAAACTGCCGGTCGTCTGGAAGATCACCCGACGTGCCAGTTGGACGGCATGGTCGGCGAAGCGCTCGTAATACCGGCCGAGCAAGGTCACGTCGACGGCGGCGGCGACACCGTGCTTCCATTCGTGATCCATCAACACGGTGAACAGGTGGCGGTGCAGTTCATCCATCGCGTCGTCGTCTTGGCGGATGCGCGCGGCCTTCAGCGGGTCGCGATTCAACACCACCTCTTGCGCGTTGTTCCCCAGTTTGACGGCGATTCTGCCCATCTCGGCGAAGTACCCGTTGACTTCCTCGGGCAACGCATGCTGGGGATGACGCCAGCGGGTGATCTCGGCGACGTGCAGGGCCAGCGCAGCCATCCGGTCGATCTCGACAACCATCTGCAGGGCGCTGACGATCGCCCGCAAGTCACCGACCACCGGCGCGTGCAGGGGAGCCAGCAGCGCGAACGCGTTCTCCTCAGCGGCGGTGCTCATCGCGGCGATTTTGTCGTGGGCGGTAAGGACCTGTTCGGACAGCACAAGGTCCGCCTGCAGCAGCGCCTGAGTTGCGTGTTCCATGGCAACCCCGGCCAGTCCGCACATCTCCGCCAGGTGCTCGGTCAGCCTGGCGAGTTCCGCGTGGTAGGCGGTCCGCATGCGGCCCAACATACGTTTCGAACCTTGCCGATACCGCCAAGGTTCATGTGAAGTCATGATGAATGTCGGCTTACGTTTGGCCCAAACAGCCGACGACAGCCAGCAGGGCCCTAGTACTTCAGCACACCCTTGTCGACGGGGATCTGGGCTCCCGTCAGCGTTCCCGACCCGTCTCCGGCGAGCCAGGCCACGACATTGGCTACCTCATCTGAGCCCATAAAACCTTTGGGCTGCAGCAGCATTGGTCCGAAGCTGTGGATGTAGTGCGGATGCTGGGCGAACACCTGCATCATCAATTCCGGCTCGACCATCGCCGTGTCGACCGAGTAGGGATGGATCGAATTGACCCGAATGCCGAACTCACTGACCTCGATTGCCAGCGAATTGGTCAGCGCAACGAGTCCGTGTTTGGACGCCGAGTAGTGTCCGTTGCCCGGCGTGGCCTTCAGCCCGGCCGACGAGCTGACCACCACGACCGAGCCGCCGTTGCCGGCCTCGATCATCGCCGGCAGCACCGCGCGCACGGTGCGAAAAGTCCCGGTGAGGTTCACCCCGATGACGGTGTCCCATTGCTCGTCGGTGAGTTCCCAGATCCGTCCCCAGCTGAGCACACCCGCGTTGGCGACCAAAATGTCGAGGCGGCCGAACTGCTCGACGCCGTCGGCCACCAGCTGCCGCAACGCCGCGTCGTCGCGAATGTCGACCTCGCGGGCCAAGACCTTGCGCCCTTCGGCCTCCACCGACCGGACGGTCTCGGCCAGCTCCTCCGGGGTGGCTGCCGGGTAGCTGATGCAGTCGGACACCGGCGCACAGATGTCCAAGGCGATGATGTCGGCGCCCTCACGCGCCAGCCGGATCGCATGGGCCCGTCCCTGGCCACGCGCGGCGCCGGTGATGAATGCCACCCGCCCTTGCAAAGTTCCCGACGGACCCGACACGCTAGCCCCTTTCGCCGACTGCCGATCAGGCTAGCAGCGAAACTGAAACGTGTTTCACCCCGGGCAATCAGGCTTGCCCGGCGACGATGCAGAGCAACGCGATGAGGAGAAGCCGGGCAATCCAGGCTGGATCGGTCAGAGTTCGGCGATGATCTTTTCCCGCTGCGCGGCGTACTCGGTGTCCGAAATCGCCCCGCCGGCGCGCAGGTTCTCCAAATCCTGCAGCCGCTGGGCAACGGACGGCTGCGGTGGCGCGGCCTCCGCTAACCCCACCCCGGCCGCGGCGGGCTGCTGCTGAGCAGCGGCTCGCCGGACCACGGCCATGACCTGTTGGCGCACCTCGGGGTAGGAGCGTAGGTCGACTTTGCCGCTGAACGGGAGGTTGTTGGTTTTGTAAATCTGCAAGATCTCCATCAGCGGGCCGGCCTGTCCGCTCAGGTCGTAGGTCCGGTTGTCGTCTACGCTCGTGAACTGCGCCGGGACCACACCGGCGATCAATCCGCTGGCTTGCCAGTCGATTACGAAGTCACGCGTGTCCGGGTCCACGACCACGACAAGCTTGCGTGCCGTGAGGACGGCTTGCTTGGTGAGGTCGACGGTCACCCGTTTCTGGGTGTCGAACGCGAACCCTGGCCCGGTGATCTGCAGGTTCACCATGGCCACCGGTCGATCATTGATGCGCGTCCCGGTTTCGCGCAGGCCCGTGATTTGAGCCATGGTCAACACGCCGGTTTGGTAGAGGGCTGAGGACTTGGCGCCGCGGTTGGCTAACCACAGCGCGACCAGCACGTCGGCGATCGTGACCAGCACACCGGCCCAGAGCATCCACCCCATATTGGAGCCGAAAGAACCAAAGATGTTGGCGAACCCGTAATACGAGGCAATCCAGATCGGGCCGACAATCCCGCCGCACAGCAGGACGATGAACTGGGCTTTGAGATAGCGCGATAGCATGGCTGCTCCCGTCGTCGGATGATCGATGACGCGGGACAACGCATCGGTATGCCGACAAAAATATAATGATCTGCACCAATACGCTGGGAAATGCACAAAAACGGCGCTCACCCTCTCGGGTGAGCGCCGTTTTTGCTGTCGAACTACTTGACGATCTTGATGACCCGGCCGGCGCCGACGGTACGGCCACCCTCGCGGATCGCGAAGCGCAGGCCCTCGTCCATGGCGACGGGCTGGATCAGCTTCACCGAGATCTCGGTGTTGTCACCGGGCATCACCATCTCGGTGCCCTCCGGCAGCGTCACCACACCGGTCACGTCGGTGGTGCGGAAGTAGAACTGCGGACGGTAGTTAGTGAA
>DASQRI010000249.1:0-31525 GCA_035642975.1 Mycobacterium sp. | reverse complement strand
CGCAAGAACCACGCCAAAGGGGTGGCCGTTGCGGGCTGGTTCGACAGCAACGGCCACGGCCGCGGCTTGTCTAAGGCGGCGGTGTTTGCGCCCGGCCGCACGCCGGTGATCGGTCGATTCTCCCTGGCCGGCGGCAACCCGCAGATCGCTGACACGCCCACGGCGGCGCGCGGGCTTGGTCTGGCGTTCGGATTCCCGGGCAGTCAGCAGTGGCGGATGGCGACGCTGAATCTTCCCGTCTTCCTCGATAGTTCGCCGCAGGGTTTCTATGACAGGCTGATCGCCTCGGCCGTGGTGACGGGTACCGGCAAGCCGGATCCGACGGCCATGGCGACATTCTTGGCCGCCCATCCGGAAACCGCGCGCGCCATGAAAATCGTCAAGCAGCATCCACCGACACCCGGTTTCGCCGACAGCGTCTTCAGCGGGTTGAACGCTTTCTACTTCGTCAACGAATCCGGCGCTCGGGTACCGGTGCGCTGGTCGCTGACTCCGCTGCAGCAGGCACTGCCCCCGTCGTCGGGAGCCGATGCAATGTTCGATCCGCTCGTGCGGCAGTTGCGGGCCGGCCCACTGCGGTGGCGTCTGTTATTGACCGTTGGCACGCCGTCGGATCCGACGCGCGACGCGACCCTGCCGTGGCCCGCCGACCGCCGCACCATCGACGCCGGAGTGCTCACCCTCAACTCGGTCGACACCGAGGCCAAAGGCAATGCCCGCGACATCAACTTCGACCCGCTGGTGCTGCCATCCGGCATCGAGCCCTCCGACGACCCACTGCTCAGCGCACGGTCGGCCGTTTACGCCGCGTCATACCGGCGCCGCACCGGGGAGACCGTGCTGTGACCGGCGTGCCCGAATCCGGCCGATTCACGGCGTTGAGCAGGATCCTGCACTGGTTGACGGCCATCCTGGTGTTCAGCGCATTGTTCATCGGATTCGTGATGGTGAACTCGGTACACGAATACGCCGCGCTGATCATGATCCATTGGACGCTGGGCATCACCATCCTCGTGGTGGTGTTGGTGCGTGTGGTCAACCGATTGACCCATCACCCTCCGCCGTGGCCGCCGACAGTGGGAAGGCTGGAGGGCAAGATCGTGGTGCTGTCCGAGCGATTGCTGTATGCGATGCTGCTGGCCCAGCCGCTGATCGGTTGGGCCATGGTTTCGGCTGCCGGGGAACCGGTCGTCGTGTTCGGCTCACTTCGGCTGCCCCGGATCGCACCGTTTGATGCGCAGTTGTATTGGCTGCTGCGGGAAGCTCATTCGGTTGTCGCGTATACGTTGATGGCCGCCATCGCCGCGCACATCTCCGGTGTGCTGCTGCACACGGTGGGGTTGCGCGACCGACTGATCGAGCGGATGACCTTCCGGTTGAGCCGAACCCGCCGGGCCCGCTGATTTGGCACGGTCGCCGGTCCCGCCCGCCTAGGGTGAACCGGGGATCGTCGATCGGAAGGTGACGGATGGCTAAACGAGTTGTGATCTGGGGTACCGGCTTCGTCGGCAAGATGGTGATCGCCGAGATCGTCAAACATCCGCTGTTCGAGCTGGTCGGTGTGGGCGTCAGCAACCCGCAGAAGGTTGGCCGCGACGTCGGCGAAATCTGTGGGCTGTCCGAGCCGATCGGCCTGACCGCCACCGACGACGTCGACGCGCTGATCGCCCTACAGCCCGATGCATTGGTGCACTACGGCCCGACCGCGGCGCACGCCGACGAGAACATCGCCCTGATGACACGGTTTCTGCGCGCGGGCATCGACGTGTGCTCAACCGCGATGACGCCCTGGGTCTGGCCGACCATGCACCTCAACCCGCCGCAGTGGATTCAGCCGATCACCGAGGCCTGCGAGTTGGGTGAGTCGTCCTGCTTCACCACCGGCATCGATCCGGGCTTCGCCAACGACCTGTTCCCGATGACGTTGATGGGCTTGTGTTCGGAGGTGCGCACGGTCCGGGCATCGGAGTTGCTGGACTACACCAACTACGAGGGCGATTACGAAGTCGAGATGGGCATCGGCCGCGAGCCGGAGTTCCGCCCGATGCTGGAAAACCGTGACGTGCTGATCTTCGCGTGGGGCGGCACCGTCCCGATGATCGCCCACGCGGCCGGCATCATGCTCGACGAGATCACCACCACCTGGGACAAGTGGGTCACGCCCAACGAGCGCAAGACGGCCAAGGGCGTCATCCCACCGGGACACGTGGCCGCGGTCCGGTTCACCATCAATGGCGTCTACCAAGGCCAGACCCGTATCCAGCTCGAGCACGTCAACCGCATCGGTCTGGACGCCGCGCCGGACTGGCCGGCCGGCACCAAGGACGACGTCTACCGGGTCGACATCGAGGGCATGCCGAGCATTTCGCAGGAGACCGCATTCCGGTTCACCGACGGATCCGGTCGCGACGCGGCCGCCGCCGGATGCCTGTCCACCGGAATGCGCGCGCTCAACGCGGTGCCGGCCGTCAACGAACTCTCCCCGGGCTGGGTCACCCCGCTCGATCTGCCGCTGATTGCGGGCGTCGGCACGATCCGGTAAAGAAGCCAGAGGGGCGATAAATTGTGGCCGATGGGCGGGATTGAACGACATGGCTGACGTTGCACGATCGGCGCTGGGCCTTTCGGTGGGGGCCACCAACTTGGCGGCGGTGACCGCCGACCGGGCGGTGACCCGCAAACCGGTGTTGACGCAGTTCCAGCAGCGGCCACCCGAAGTCGGTGTGCCATCGGAGAACCCGAATCTGAACGAGCCCGGGCTGGTGATCACCGATTTTGTGGACCGCGTTGGCGATCCGGCCGGCATCGTGGCCGCAGACGGCACCACGCACCGCAGCGAGACGCTGATTGCCGACGCTCTGCGGGCACTGGCCTACACCGCCACGGATGGGCGAGGGCTGCCGGATGCGGTCGCAGCCACCCACCCCGCGCACTGGGCGCCGGCAGCGGTTGAGTCAGCGCGGCTTGCGTTGAGCCGGGTGTCCGAATGGTCGGGCGGGCGATTGGTGTTGTTGCCGGACTCCATGGCTGCGCTGTTCGCGCTGCAAGCGAACCCAGGGTTGCCGAGCCGCGGAATCATCGCTGTGTGCGATTTCGGCGGCACCGGAACCACTCTCACCCTGGTCGACGCCGCCGACGGCTACCAGGCGATCGCTCCCGCCGTGCGAAACACCGGATTCTCCGGCGACCGGATCGACCAGGCACTGCTGACTCACGTGGTCGCCGATCTCTCGTCGGCGGGCTCCTTCGACACGTCGGCGACCTCGGCGATCGGATCCCTGACTCGGTTGCGGGGTGCCTGCCGCTACGCCAAAGAACGACTGTCGTCGACCATCGCGACCGAGGTGGCCGCCGACGTGCCCGGCTATCGCGGCGACATCCGGCTCACCCGGGATGAACTTGACGAAGCGATCCGCGAACCGCTGGACGGCTTCATCGCTTTCTTCCGAGAAACGCTGCAGAGCAACGATATTCGTTTGGAAGAACTGGCGGCTATCGCTTCGGTGGGTGGGGGCGCCAGCATCCCCATTGTCACCACGGCGCTGTCGGAACAGCTGGGCCTACTCGTCATCACCGCGCCGCGCCCTCATCTGACAGCCGCGGTCGGTGCGGCGTTACGGGCCGCCCGCGGCCCGGCCGACGGCGATACCGCGCTGGCTCCCACCGCGGCCGGGTCGGTTGCCGATGCGACGACGAAGTCCACTGTCGCGTTGGGACCGACTCCCGCGCCGCCGCTGGCCTGGTCAGAAGCCGGCGACGACTCTGGCATCGTGCCGATCCGGCCCGGTGAATACCCGGAGCAGGCCGGCGAGGCCGGACTGACGACTGCGCGCCCGCCGGCGAGCGTGGATCGCGCCCCCCGATCCAGTTTGACCGGCGCGGCCGCTGACGCCTGGTACCGCAGGCCGGTTGTGGTAGCCGTCGGCACCGCGCTTGCTGTGCTGGCTATTGGCGCGGCGGTGATGATCACGTTGCAGCAGATATCCGGCAACGCCCCTAATACGCCGGCGCCCAGCGTGAGCACGGCGCCGGCAACGTCGGCACCGGCGAACCAGAACGACACGCAAGGGCCGGCGAGCAGCCAACCGTCATCGACCCAGTCAGACACCGCGACGCCGTCGTCGACTACCAGCGAGCCACCGACGACCACAACCAGTTCCGAGGCCCCCACCACAACGACAACCAGCCCAGCGCCGACGACTACCGAGCGAGAGCCACCGGCGAGCCCGCGGTTCCCCAGGGGTCCTGGAGGTGGGCGGGACTTTCCGCAACCGGAGCCCGGCTACCGCTAGTCGGCGTTTTCGTGCTGCTTGTCTTTACCGGCATCTTCTTGCTGCTCGTCCTTGCCGAATTTCGGGTTGCCCTCGTCGTCGAGCCACTCGTTGATCGCAACGCCGGTGATGGTTCCATCAGTACCGGGCAGCACCGCGGTCGGCCGCTCATCGTCATAGGCCTCCATCATCTGGGCGACCTTTTCTTTACCCTCGTCGCTCAGTTCGGGCGTGTCCGAGGAGGTTTCTTGCTCGTCGCTGCCGTTTTCGCTGCTGGTTTCGTCCTTGTCGTCCGTGCTCATAACCTTCCGTCCCCTCCGCGGCCTCTTCGAGAGGCGCGTTGGGTTGACTACCCGCTGTGGCGACGGACAAACTGCGCGGCTTTTGGAGTGCTAGCAGTAGCTGACTCCGGTCAATTGCTCGGAGATCTCCCACAGTCGCCGGCTGTCGGCATCGTCGCGCGCACGCGCGGGCACCTTGGCGGGCTTTACGCCGCCGCCGGAGGCCTCGTAGATGCCGTGCGGCCCGTAGAACCCACCGCCGTCGGCCTGCGGGGAAGTTGCCGCGTAAAGCGCCGGAAGGATTCCTTCGTCGATCTCCTGCCACAGGAACGGTGTCAGGCGCCACGACAGCGTGTACAGCCGCTCCATCACCGCTGGTGTGGTACGGCCGTGCGACGGGCCGGCGATCTGCAGATTGGTCTTGGTCAACCCAGGGTGCGCGGCGGTGGAAACAATGCCCCAGCCGGCCTCGTTGCTGCGGCGGTCCAACTCGCGGGCGAACATCAGCACCGCTAGCTTTGACTGTCCGTAGGCCTGCATCGGCTTGTAAGAACGTTCGAATTGCGGATCGTCGAAATGGATACGGCCTCGGCGTGCGGCCAAGCTGCTCAGCGAAACGACCCGAGCGCCTTCCGCGGCACGCAATAGCGGCAGCAGGTGCGCCGTCAAAGCGAAATGCCCGAGATGATTGCTGCCGAACTGCAATTCGAATCCGTCGGCGGTGGTGTCGCGTTTCGGCGGAGTCATCACACCGGCATTATTGATCAGGATGTCGATCGGGCGGCCCTCGGCGTTGAGTTGCTCGCCCAGGGCGGCGACGCTGGCCAGCGACGACAGGTCAAGCGGTTTGATGGTCAGCTTCGCGTCCGGCACCGTCGCGCGAATCCCGTCGATCGCGGCCTCACCCTTGGCGCGGTTGCGGATCGCCATGACAACGTCGGCCCCGGCTGTGGACAGCCGGCGGGCCAGTCCGAATCCCAGGCCGCTGTTGGATCCGGTGACGACGGCGAGCTTTCCGGACAGATCGGGCACATTTGCGACGAGATTGGTGGCCATGAACATCACTCCTCGTTGATCGCCTGGAGACCATAGTAGGACAGCGGTGCGATTAATGTAGACTCTCGCCAAAATGACTCTCTTACAGGTGAATTCAGCGTCCTGGTGGCTGGCTGTAGTTCTGCGAGTTCGTGCTGCTTTTAGTCAACTTGGCCGAATGACGGCACACCGACCGCCGTGTCTGGCAAACTGCGCGGGTGAGTGGCAGACGAAGTGCCCGGCGGATCGCCATCCTGGTGTCGACTCTGACGATGGTGGTGGCCGTCATCGGCTTCGTGGTCACGCTCATCCTCAACCTGTTCGTACTGGACAAGTACGACGCATACGGCGAGGTGCCCATCCCCGGATCGCGCAGCTTGCAGCTGCCTGCCGGCGAGGTCACGATCAGCTTCCACACCCAGATCATCGGCGCACCGTCCGGTGGCGGCCTGCCGGTGCCCCAGCTCGGGTTGGATATCGATCCGCCTGCAGGTGTTCCGCAACCAAAGCTGATCGAAAACTACGGCAGCACAACAACAGTCAACAACGATGCGCACGTGCGGGTTTGGGTGATGCAAGTGCCGGCCGCGGGCACGTACAACCTCAAAACCGAAGGCCAGATCAACGGGTACATCGATCCCCAGCTGGCTTTCGGGCATCAGAGCCTCTACGGCTGGCTGGTGTGGGTGTTCGCGGGGTTGTTCGCATTCGGCCTGCTGACGCTGATCTGCACGGCGTGGTTGCGCAAGCGATTCCCGGCGCGGCCGGCCGCGCCGGCCGGCCCGCCCTTTCTTCGCTCCAGCTCGATCAATCTGGGCGCGCCGGTGACCGCGCCAGAAGCGCCTTTCGGCGACCCACGGGTGTCCCCGGCCGAGCCGGAGCGTTCACTCTCCTCGCATCCGCCCGGCGACGAGGGAATCAAGCTGGAGCAACTGAAAACGCTGGCGTCGCTGCGGGATTCCGGAGCATTGACCCAGGCGGAGTTCGAGGCCGAAAAACGCAAGATCCTCGACGGCAGGTAGCACCTGTTCGGTCGCTAGTGGCCGCGGGCCACCCATTCGTCGTAGTGCACGATCTCGTCGCCGATGCTGGTGGTGTCGCCATGGCCGGTGTAGACCACGGTGTCGCCGGGTAGCGTGCCGAGCCGCCCCGAGATCGACTGCAGGATAGTCGGGAAGTCGGAGAAGGACCGCCCGGTGGCCCCGGGCCCACCAGAGAACAGGGTGTCTCCGCTGAACACGGCGCCCAGGTCGGGCGCATACCAGCACACCGAGCCAGGGGAGTGCCCCGGGGTGTGCAACGCCCGCAGCTCGGTGCCCGCGACCCTCAGCGTGTCCCCGTCGGAGACCGCGCGAAAGTCCTTGCCCGGATTGGTCATTTGCCACAGCACGTCATCGCCGGGATGGAGTAGCACCGGTGCGTCAAGCGTCTTGCCGAGTTCGGGTGCAACGGTCACATGGTCGTTGTGACCGTGGGTGCACACCACCGCCACCACGTTGCGCCCACCGACGGCCGCCACGATCGGCTCGGCCGTGTGCGCGGCATCGAAGACCACGACGTCCGAGTCGTCGCCGACCAGCCAGATGTTGTTGTCGACTTCCCAACTGCCACCATCGAGTTCGAAGGTGCCATGAGTGACAATGTGCTCGATGTTGCCCATCACAGCATCACCACCGATCGCAGCACCTTGCCGTCGTGCATTTTGTGGAACGCCTCCTCGACGTCGCCGAGGCCGATGCGTTCGGAGACGAACTTCTCCAGCGGTAACCGGCCCTGCAGATACAGGTCGATCAGGGTGGGGAAGTCGCGTTCGGGCAGGCAATCGCCGTACCAGGACGACTTCAGCGCACCGCCACGCGAGAAGAAGTCGACGAGCGGCATGTCGATACGCATGTCGGGCGTCGGAACACCCACGAGCACAACGGTTCCGGCAAGGTCACGGGCATAGAACGCCTGTTTCCAGGTTTCCGGCCGCCCGACGGCGTCAATGACCACGTTGGCGCCGAAGCCGTCGGTGAGATCCTGGACGGTCTTGACCACGTCGAGATCGCGGGCGTTGATGGTGTGGGTGGCGCCGAACTTGCGGGCCCAATCCAGCTTGGTGTTGTCGGTGTCGACGGCGATGATCCGTTTCGCGCCGACCAGCGCGGCCCCGGCGATCGCGGCATCGCCGACGCCGCCGCAACCGATTACCGCGACGGTGTCGTTGCGGTTGACCGCGCCGGTGTTGATCGCCGCACCCAGGCCCGCCATCACCCCACAACCCAGCAGGCCGGCCACCGCTGGGTCGGCCGCGGCGTCGACCAAGGTGGCTTGGCCGGCGTGCACCAACGTCTTGTCGGCGAACGCGCCGATCCCGAGCGCCGGCGTCAGCTCGGTGCCGTCGGTGAGCGTCATCTTCTGCTCGGCGTTGAACGTGTCGAAGCAGTACTGCGGGCGACCGCGCTTACAGGCGCGGCATTGGCCGCATACCGCTCGCCAGTTCAGCACGACGAAATCGCCTGGCGCGACGGCGGTTACGCCTTTGCCGACCGCTTCCACGGTGCCCGCGGCTTCATGGCCGAGCAGGAAGGGGAATTCGTCGTTGATGCCGCCCTCGCGGTAGGTCAGGTCGGTGTGGCACACCCCGCACGCGGTGATGTCGACCACGACCTCGCCCGGACCGGGGTCGGGGATGACGATGTCGACCACCTCGACGGGTTCGCCCTTTTTGCGTGAGATCACTCCGCGCACTGTCTGACTCATGCCACCAACCTAGTGCTTGGTCGTAGTTCGATTGCCCGGGCTAGGCTCCTGCGCGATGGCCGCACTCGACGCACTCGACGCCTGGCCGGTCGCGACCGCGGCCGCCGCGGTGGTCGGGCCCTCGGGAGTGCTGGCCAGCCACGGTGACAGCCAACGGCAGTTCGCGCTGGCATCGGTCACCAAGCCCCTCGTGGCGCGCGCCGCCCACATCGCGATCGAAGAAGGCGCCGTGGACTTGGAGACCCCGGCCGGGCCGCCCGGATCGACGGTTCGACATCTGCTCGCGCACACGTCGGGGCTGGCGATGCTCAACGCACAGACATTGGCCAAGCCCGGCACCCGACGGATCTACTCCAACTACGGCTTCGCGGTGCTGGCCGAAACCGTGCAGCGGGCGTCCGGGATCGAGTTCGGTCGCTACCTCACCGAGGCGGTGTTCGAACCGCTGGGGATGACCGGCACCCGCCTGGACGGCGGCGCGGAGGCCGCCGGCTTCGGGGCGACATCGACGGTCGCCGACCTGGCAGCCTTCGCCGGTGACCTGTTGTGCCCCGCGACGGTGTCCGCTCAGATGCACGCTGAGGCGACCGAGGTGCAGTTTCCCGGCCTCGACGGCGTTTTGCCTGGTTACGGTGTGCAGCGACCCAACGCCTGGGGGCTGGGCTTCGAGATCAGGGACGCGAAATCACCGCATTGGACCGGCGCGCGCAACTCGGCGGGCAGCTACGGCCATTTCGGCCAATCGGGCACGTTCATCTGGGCGGATCCGGAGGTGCGGCTGGCGCTGGTAGTCCTCACCGACCGCGATTTCGGCGATTGGGCGGTGCCGGTGTGGCCGGCGCTTTCGGACAGCGTGTTGGCCACTTATAATTCGCACTAGCGCAACATGGGCCTCACAAGGCACAATAGACACGCAAGGCACAATATTTCTGCTCGTCGGGTTCACCAGGCCGTTGGGGAAGACGTCCCTCGTGGAGCCGAAGGAGCAACAGATGCGTGCGTCGAACCAGTTCGCCGATGTGACGACAGGCGTGGTGTACGTCCATGCCTCGCCCGCCGCGGTATGTCCGCATGTCGAGTGGGCGTTGTCGTCGACGCTGGCCGCCAAACCCAACCTGAAATGGACCCCGCAACCGGCGATGCCCGGCCAGTTGCGCGCGGTGACCAACTGGGTCGGTCCGGTGGGCACCGGCGCCCGGCTGGCCAATGCGTTGCGGTCATGGTCGGTGTTGCGTTTTGAGGTCACCGAGGACCCGAGCTCCGGTGTCGACGGGCAGCGGTTCTGCCACACGCCGCAACTCGGCCTGTGGAGCGGCGCGATGAGCGCCAACGGTGACGTGATGGTCGGGGAGATGCGGCTGCGGTCGATGATGGCCGCGGGCGCCGACGCGCTGGCCGCCGAGTTGGACTCGGCCCTGGGCACGGCCTGGGATGACGCGCTGGAGGCCTACCGTGACGGCGGCGACGGCGCCGAGGTGTCCTGGCTCAGCCGGGGAGTCGGTTAAGCGCGCCCGGCCTCACGGCGCCGGCAGCGTTTTCGGGCATAGATCGCGTTGGGCGGCAGAGACGATCTGCGGACCCAAGATTTGGCCCTCGATGCCCAACTGCTTGGCGGCGTCGTCTGTACTCATCCCCGCATCAAGCTGCGCACAGATTTTGCACCCGAGACCGACGTAAAACGGCTCGTAGAAAACCGGCATGCCGGCACTTCTGAGGTCGTTGAGGAAAGCCTGATCGTCGGCATGGGCCGGCGCAGTGAATGCCAACGCGGCGAATAACCCGACAAGCGGAGCGATGATCCATCGTCGTTGACCGGGTGGCGACGGTCGATCCTCGACGACATCGGATGGTTCCTCCTAACAGCGGTATCGCAGTCGACACCGAGACCGTTAGCGAATACTCAAGGCTCATGACTCCTGAGCGTCTCGCTGCCCGCGAACTATGTTGCGCACAACTGACCGGCGACCTGGATTGGCTTTGACTGTCTGCTGATTGCGTTCATGGTCGCGACTGCGGTGCTGGGCTGGCTACGCCGCCAGGTAGTGGTGCTGCCCGCCTTCGCGACCGGGGTGTTACTCGTCTCCGATGCCTGGTTCGACGTCCTGACCGCCGGCCCGCGCCAACTGTGGATCTCGGTTTTGACTGCGGCACTGATCAACCTGCCGCTCGCCGCACTGTTAATCACCGGCGCGATGCAGATACTGCGACTGACAGCCGTCCGGCTGTGGTTTCTCGACCCCGAGACGCCGACGTGGCGCCTGCCGTTGGTGCCTTAAGGCTGGCCAACGCTAGACCTCGTTGTGCGTATCCCGTCGCAAGATCTTCAGTGCGCCTCGCACCGCGGAGATCTCAGCGGGCAGCGCGCAGGCGAAGTCCCCGTCGGCGTAGGCGTTGATGCCGGGCGAGTCCACATCGACGGAGGTTGCCCGCGCCGTTGTCACTTCGTCGAGATTGACGTGGGTGCCTTTATAGACGGTGGGGAACAGCCGGATCAGCCGGGTGCGCGACGCCGAGTGCACCATGGTGATGTCGAGTTGGCCGTCGCCGTGATCGGCGTTGGGGCAGATCAGCATTCCGCCGCCGTAGCTGCGAGTGTTACCGAACGCCGCAAGGGTGAGGTCGGTGACGATCTCGTCGCGTCCATCGAGCACCAGCCGGAACGGCAGCAGGCGCAGCTGTGACAGCTCGGCGAGCATGGCGAGGTTGTAGCGCATCCGGCCACGCGGCCAACGCATCCGATTGGCCCTATCGGTTACCAGCGAATCGAATCCTGCGGCCGCGACGGTGCCGAACCATTTGGTGACGCCCTTGCGGTCGCGGATCCGGCCGAGGTCGATGGTCTCGGTCCAGCCGTCCGCGACAATATCAGCTGCGGCTACGGGATCCTTTGTCGGCAAACCGAATTCGCGCGCATGATCGTTGCCGGTGCCGGCCGGGATGATGCCCAGCGGTATATCAATGCCCGCGAGGGCCTGCAGCGCGTCGGTGATCACTCCGTCACCGCCGACGATGACGAGTGCGTCCGTTCCATTGTCGACCGCGGTGTGCAGCAGGCGGCGTGCATGGTCGGCATCGCTGCCGACGATGGCCACCACATCGACGTCGCGTTGTTGCAGTCGCGCGATCGCTTTTTCGGCGGCGTGCGGTGCGTTTCCGTGCCCGGACGCCGGATTGGTCAGCACGGTCACCCGGCCAATCTGGCGGGTTGTCACGGGATCAGCTTGCCGGGGTTGAGAATTCCTGCCGGATCCAACGCGGATTTGACCGCCCGCAACACATGCACGCCCAACTCGCCCACCTCGTCACGCATCCAGGGCCGGTGATCGGCGCCGACCGCGTGGTGATGGGTGATCGTGCCGCCGGTAGCCATGATGGCATCGCACGCCGCGGCCTTCGCGGTGCGCCATTGCTCGATCGGGTTGCCGCGCTGCCCGGTGACGACGGTGAAGTACAGCGAGGCACCCGTGGTGTACACATGCGAAATGTGGCACAGCACCAGCGCCGGCGTGCCGGATTCGGCCAGCGCACCCGTCAGCGCGTCGGTGACGGCGGCCTTCAGTGCGGGGATGTTCGACCAATCGGTCGCCGTCTCGAGGGTCTCGCAGAGCGCGCCGGCGGCCAACAAAGCGTCGCGCAGATAGGGCGCGCCGAACCGGCCGCGCTCCCAGGCTCGCGCCGAGCCTTCGCCCAACGACGTCCCACCCTGGGCCGCCATCACCTCCCGGGTTTCGGCGTGCCTGCTCGCGGTGTGCGCTGCCGTGCCCTCGAACACGGTGATCGCCAAACAGCCTCCGGTGACCTGGGTTTCGCCGATCGCCTCGGCGGTGGCCAGGTTGACGCCGGTCTCGGCTTCGTCGGAAAGCCGGATCACGGTCGGGCCGGTGCCGGTCTGGGTGACTGCGCGCAATGCCGCAGTGCCGGTGGCGAAGTCGGGAAACGACCATGCCTCGTACTCGGTGGCCTCTGGCGCCGGGTGTACCCGCACCCGCACTCGGGTGATGATGCCGAAGACACCCTCCGACCCGATCAGCAGCTGACGCAGATCCGGCCCCGCCGCCGATTGCGGGGCCCGGCCCAGATCCAGCACGCCCGCCGGCGTGATCGCCCGCAGCCCGCGGATCATGTCGTCGAAACGGCCGTAGCCCGCCGAGTCCTGGCCTGACGATCGGGTCGCGGCAAACCCGCCGAGGCTGGCGAACTCGAAGCTCTGTGGAAAATGCCCGAGCGAAAACCCGTGTTCGTCAAGCAGTTGTTCGGCCCGCGGCCCGGTGACGCCCGCGCCGAACTCGGCCTCGCCGGACACCGCGTCGAAGGCCAGCAGTTGATCGAAGCGCCGCAGGTCCAGCGACACCACCGCAGTGAATTCGCCGCGGATGGGATCGAGTCCGCCGACCACACTGGTGCCGCCGCCGAACGGGACGACGGCGATGCCGTGCTGCGCGCAGTACCGCAGGATTGCCGCGACCTCGTCGTCGGTGCTGGGCAGCAGCACCGCGTCGGGAGCGTCTTGTACACCGGAGTTGTTGCGCCGCAGCAGATCCAGGGTGGACTTGCCGCCGGCGTGCAACAACCGATGCCGGTCGTCGTCGCGACAGTAGTCCGGTCCCACGATGCCGGCCAGCGCCTCACGGTGGCTGCTGGTCAACTCCGAGGGGCGCACCCGCACCTGGTCCGCCTCGAGTTCGACGGCCGGTTCGGCCGTGACCCCCAGGGCCTGCGTCAACAGCGAGCGGATGCCCTCGGAGAGGGGCTTGGCCTCGTGGGGATCACCCCAGGCGTTCCACTTCATCGGGGGTAGCAACTCGTCAGGCATGCGTTACAGTATTACATATGCTGTCAATCAGTAATGCGACGGTGGACGTCGGTGACCGGATACTGGCGGCCGCCGCGAGCTGTGTGATCGATTTCGGAGTTGACCGTGTGACGCTGGCCGAGATCGCCCGCCGCGCGGGCGTGAGTCGTCCGACCGTGTACCGCCGCTGGCCGGACACCCGGTCGGTGCTGGCCGCGCTGCTGACCAGGCACATCACCGCCGCGCTGGGCGAGGTGCCCGTCCGCGGGGGCGGTCGTCAGGCGCTGGTCGACCGGGTGGTCGCGGTGGCCGAGCGGCTCAGGCGCGACGACCTGGTGATGGCCGTGCTGCGCTCCGAGTTGGCCCTCGTCTACATCGCCCAGCGGCTGGGCAGCAGCCAACAGATGCTGATCGACGCGCTCGCCGAGAACCTACGGGCGGCCCAACGGGACGGCAGTGTGCGGCCCGGCGACCCGCGCCAACTGGCCGCGATGGTGTTGCTGATCACCCAGTCGACGATTCAGTCCGCCCAGATAGTCCGCCCGATCCTGGACGCTGACGCGCTGGCCGGCGAACTCGCCTACTCGCTGAATGGATACCTGTCGTGATCCCGACTGCCCTCAACGCTGCGCGCCGCAATGCTGACCTGACCGCGTTGGCCGATGGCGCGCCGACCGACGTGGTGGTGATCGGGGGCGGCATCACCGGCGTCGGCATTGCGCTGGACGCCGCCTCCCGCGGCCTGCGAGTGGCGTTGGTGGAAAAGCACGATCTCGCGTTCGGCACCAGCCGGTGGAGCTCCAAGCTTGTCCACGGCGGCCTGCGTTACCTGGCGACCGGCAACGTCGGCATCGCCCGGCGCAGCGCCGTCGAGCGCGGAATCCTGATGACGCGCAACGCTCCTCACCTGGTTCGGGCTATGCCGCAGCTGGTGCCGTTGCTGCCGTCGATGAGTCGCACCGAGCGGGCATTGGTGCGGGCCGGCTTTCTTGCCGGCGACGTCCTGCGCAAAACCGCCGGCACACCGGGTTCCGTTTTGCCGGGGTCACAACGTATTTCCGCGCAACGCACCATCGACATGGCACCGGCGGTTCAGCGCGACGGTCTCGACGGCGGCCTGTTGGCCTACGACGGACAACTGATCGACGACGCGCGACTGGTCGCCGCTGTCGCGCGTACCGCGGCGCAGCACGGCGCCCGGATCCTCACCTATACCGCCGCGTCCGAGGCCACCGGCACGTCGCTGCGGCTCACCGATCAGCGCACCGGCGAATCATTGGATATGTCGGCGCGCGCCGTCATCAACGCCACCGGAGTATGGGCAGGTGAGATCGACCCGTCGTTGAAGCTGCGTCCCAGCCGCGGCACCCACCTCGTGCTCGACGCCGAGGTCCTTGGCAATCCCGCTGCGGCGCTGACGATTCCGATACCCGGCGAACTGAACCGGTTCGTCTTCGCCATGCCTGAGCAGCTGGGCCGGGTCTACCTCGGCCTGACCGACGAGGAGGCGCCCGGATCGATTCCCGATGTACCAAAACCGACGTCGCAGGAGATCGGCTTCCTGTTGGACGTCGCGAACACCGCGCTGGGCATCACGCTGGACAGCTCCGACGTGGTCGGTGCTTATGCGGGGCTGCGGCCGCTGATCGACACAGGAGCAGGCCGCACCGCGGACGTGTCCCGCGACCACGCCGTCGTCGAGGCGCCGTCGGGGGTGATCAGCGTGGTGGGCGGCAAGCTGACCGAGTACCGGCACATGGCCCAAGACGTGCTTGACCGCGCCATAGCATTGCGCGGCCTGGCGGCCGGCGCGTGCCGGACGCGAAATCTGCCGTTGGTCGGCGCGCCGGCAAATGCCGGGTCGACGGTCGCACCGATGGCCGGACTGCCCGAGTCCCTGGTCCTGCGCTACGGGGCCGAGGCGGCCAACGTGATCGCGGCCGCCACCTGCGAGCGGCCCGCCGACCCGGTGGCCGACGGAATCGACGTGATCCGCGCGGAATTCGAGTACGCCATCACCCACGAGGGCGCGCTGACCGTCGACGACATTGTGGACCGTCGCACCCGGATCGGGTTGGTGGCCGCCGATCGTGAGCGGGCGGTCGGCGTGGCGCAACAACTGCTGGCCTAAAATGATAGTGGCTACGATATAGTAGTCGCTGCCACTTTAGCGATCCGCACAGAAAGGCGGTGACCAGCATGAACGTCACACATGTCCCGGTTTTGGTCGTCGGCGCGGGTGCCGCTGGGCTTTCGGAATCGGCGCTGCTGGCCAAGTACGGCGTCCAATCACTGCTCGTCGAAAAACGGCGCGAGATCTTCATCTACCCGAAGGCCCGTAATCTGAGCTTTCGCAGCCTGGAGATACTCCGCGGTCTGGGTCTGGCCGACGAAGTTCATGCTGTCGCCGATCGTGTGTCGGACATGGTCGTCAAGCCGACATTGAACAGCCTCGAAGAAAAACTCGCGATCGACATCGACGCCTTTTTCGCCGACCTCGATCAGCTGAGCCCCGAACCGTCGGTGCAGTACTGCCCGCAAAGCAGCCTCGAGCCGATGCTGCTCGCCGAAACCCGCCGGCGTGGCAGCGAAGTGCGCTACGGGACGGAATTGTGCTCTATCGATATCGATGAGGACGACGCCGGCGTCACGGCGGTGCTGCGTGACCTGGCCTCCGGCGAATCCGAGACGGTCTGCGCCCACTATCTTGTCGCCGCCGACGGGACTCACAGCCCGATCCGTAAGCAGCTGGGGCTCACCACCTCCGGCTCCGGTGCGCTACCGATCTATGTGGTGTTCATTTACTTTCGCGGACCCTGGCGGAAGTTCGTCTCGCATCTCAACGATGGCGATGGCATCCAAGTGAAAAATCCTGACGTGGACGGCATATTCCTGGTCGCCAAGGACGACCTCGGCATGTTCGTCACCACCTACTTTCCCGGCAAGGGAGAGACGGCGGCGCAATTCACGCCGCAATACTGCCGCGAGGTGTTGACGAAGGCGATCGGTGAGCAGATCGATCTCGAGATCATCGAATCCGCTGCGTGGCAACCCTACGAGCAGGTGGCCGACCGATTCCAATGCGGGCGAGTCTTTTTCGTCGGTGACAGCGCTCACACCATGCCGCCGTTCAAGGCCGGAGGAGCCAACACCGCCATCCAAAGCGCGCACAACCTGGCTTGGAAACTGGCCGCGGTCTTGAAGGGATCAGCCGGGCCGGCATTACTGACCACATTCCACGCTGAGCGTCACCCCGTCGGGAAGTTTGCCGCTCACCAGTCGCTGACCGGGCCGACCATCGCCCTGATCAACCTGGACGACCAGGGACCCGGGCTGCCGCCGGAGGAGGAGGCGTCGATGTTCTCCTTGCTGGTCGGCTACCAGTACCGCTCAGCCGCGATCGTGAGCGACGAGCCCGCTCCGGCGGATCCAGATGCCGTGTCGTTGGTCGACGAGTTGCGTGGCCAACCGGGGACCCGGGTCCCACACGCCTGGGTGCAGCACGGCGGCCGGCGGGTGTCGACGCTCGACCTGCTCGGTACCGGCTTCACCGTGCTCACCGGCGAGGACGGCGCCCCGTGGGCCGAAGCCGCCGCGGCGGCATCTGCCGCTTTGGGTGTGCCGATCACCGTCCACCGCATCGGGCCCGCGGGCGATGTCCTGGATCCCGACGGCTGCTGGGCGCAGGCCACCGGGCTCGCTCCGGGCGGGGCCCTGCTGGTGCGGCCAGACGATTTCGTCGGCTGGCGCGCCGACGAGCGTCCGACTGACCCCGAGAAGCAACTTCACCACGCGCTTTCGGCCATCCTCGCCCGAGATTGATCATGAGCGGCTGAACAAGCCACCCATGACTGTTGACCAGCTTAGTATTTTGGTCATAAGGTGACCTCCTCACACATCGAAGGGGTCGGTGATGGCCGAGCATTCCCGCGTGGATCGGCGAGACCGGGCGGATCGGATCCTCGACACCGCCCGAGACCTGCTGCTGCAGTGGGGCTATCGCCGGGTGACGATCGATGAACTGGCTCGTCGTGCCGGCGTCGGCAAGGGCACCATCTACCTACATTGGCGGTCTCGCGAGGATGTGTTCCACGCGGTCAGCACCCGCGAAGCGGCGGCGATGGCGGACGCGATCGTTGAGGCGGTCCGCGACGATCCGGCCGAGGTTGCGCTGCACCGCTACCTGCGGCGGCTGTTCGTCGAGGCGATGAACCGTCCGGTGTTGCGTGCGCTCTACACCCGCGACGCCGACACCCTCGACACCTTCCTCGCCTCGGCGAATCATCAGCACCTGGAGGAAGGCAAACTCGGTGTCAACCGCGACTACCTGGGTGTGCTGGCCGCAGAGGCGATGCTGCGCCCGGACCTGCGACTGCAGGATCTCGACTACGCCCTGCCCACCATCGTGTTCGGATTCTTTGCGGCCGAGCCGTTTCTGCACCCGGCTATCGGACTGACCATGGAGCAGAAGGCTGACCAACTCGCCGACACGGTGCGGCGGGCATTCGAGCCGGCCGACGCTCCGAGCAGCGATTCCGTGAAACGCGCTGCGGTGAAAGCTATTCCGATCTTGCAGCGCATTGGCCGAGACCACCGCACGGCTACCTATGGAGGCGATGAGAATGACCGAGTTGGCACCTGAGCTCACCCGTCCGCGCGGGCGTTATGGCGTGGACGGGGATTACCGGCTGATACCCGCGCCGGTACTGCTGGGCGGCTACCTGTTGTTATGCCTTGCCGCAGCGGTTTTGGCCGTCCTGTGGCTGGCGACCGGACGAACGCTGCCCGGCCTTGCCGCGGCTGTGGTCGCCGTGGCGCTGATCGCTGCGGGCTTCAGCGTGTGGCGCTTCAGCCGGCGAGGAAAATTCGAGGTGTGGGCACGGCTGCTGATCGGGTTGGGTCTGCTCGGCGACGAGCGGGTGCTCGACCTCGGCTGTGGGCGCGGCGCGGTGCTGCTGATCGCAGCTAAGTTGGTACCGCGCGGAAGTGTTGTAGGAGTGGATATCTGGCGGGCCGACCAGACCGGCAACTCGATGCAGGCCACCCGCACCAACGCCGAGGCCGAGGGTGTCACCGACCGGGTAGAGCTGCACACCCGCGACATGACCGACCTTCAGTTACCCGACGGTTCTTTCGATCTCGTCGTGAGCAACCTCGCGATTCACAATCTGCCGGACGACGACGCGCGGCGGGCTGCGATCGACGAAGCCGTGCGGGTGCTGGGGCCCGGTGGGCGTGTGGTGATCGCCGACCTTGGCTTCACCCGCCTCTACGCCCACCGGCTCCGGCAGCATGGCATGGCGAACGTCAACCGTCAGGATCTCGGCTGGCGCGCCTGGTGGGGGCTGCCGTTTTTCCGCACCCACGCCGTCACCGCCACCAAGCCGGGACCGTGACCGCACCGTCGGCCTCGCGAGTGGTGGCTTTGGAAGAGGCGTTTCTGCATCCGCGGGTGTGGAAGTTGTTTCCCGAAGCGCTGCAACGGAAATATCAGCCGGTCCGGGCCCGGCTCAGCGAGGTGGGGACCGAGCGGATTCGTCTGATGGACGCCGCCGGCATCGATGTGCAGGTGCTCTCACACGTTCAGCCGGGTATCCAAATCCTCGACGACGAGCAGGCCGAGTTGGCGATCGCGGTTAGCCGCGAAGTCAACGACTGGTTGGCCGAGACGGTCGCCACGCACCCCGGCCGGTTCGCCGGCTTCGCCATGCTGCCGACCCAATCGCCGGTGCACGCCGCCCACGAACTGCAACGGGCCGTTCGTGACCTCGGCTTCAAGGGCGCACTCATCAACGGACACACCAACGGGCGCTACCTCGACGAGCCGTCGTTCGATGTGCTTCTCGCCCAAGCCGAATCACTCGGTGTTCCGATCTACATTCATCCCACTGACCCGCCGCCGGTGGTGACGGGCGTCTACTACGCGCCCTTCGATTCGGCGTTGGTACCCATCTGGGGCTGGCCGGTGGAGACCGGAACGCACTTGCTGAGGTTGATCTGCGCCGGTGTATTCGACCGACATCCAAATCTGAAGATCATCATCGGGCACATGGGGGAACTGCTGCCCTTCTGTTTCACCAGGCTCAACACCGGACTGACGATGGCCGGCTGGCTGCTGGGAGCCGAATCAGACGACCACGCCATTGCGCGGCCGGTGATGCGCAACAACGTCGCGCACTACCTGCGCGAAAACGTTTTCATCACTAGCAGCGGGGTGTTCGACGTGCCGGTGTTCGATTGTGCCCGAACGATGCTGGGCCTGGATAACCTGATGTTCTCCGTCGACTACCCGTTCCAGGACAACTTCGCCGCAACGGAGTTCCTGCAACGATGCAACCTTTCCGCCGAGGACAAGGAACGCTTCGCCCACCGCACCGCCGAGACCCTGTTGAACTTGGACGGTCGGCCGGCAGACGTCGGCGCGCCACGAGTCGGCGTCGGCGATGCATGGTACCGATTGCGCAACCGTGCTCAGTCAAAGATCGGCAGGGCGTTGATCGCCGCCCTGGTCAAATAGGAAGGCCCGGGACTACAGCGGGATGTTCTTGTGCCGTCCGCGCCGTGCCGGCGCCGAGGCCAGCGCTTCGGTGAGCTTGCTGCGGGTGTGCGCGGGGTCGATCTTCTCGTCGACCACGCCGATGTCGATGGCGTTGTCGACGCCGCCGGCGAGCCGCTCGTGCTCTGCGGCGAGCTCGTCGTGTAGCGCTTCGCGCTCATGGTCCGGCGCGGCAGCCAGCTTCTTTTTGTGCAGAATGCCGACGGCTGCCTTGGCGCCCATCACCGCGACCTCGGCGTCCGGCCAGGCGAAAACCTTGGTGGCGCCCAGCGAGCGGGAGTTCATCGCGATATAGGCCCCGCCGTAGATCTTTCGGGTGACCAGGGTGACTCGCGGAACGGTGGCCTCGCCGAACGCGTGCAGCAGTTTCGCCCCGCGGCGCACCACGCCGCCCCACTCCTGGTCCACACCCGGCAAGTAACCCGGAACGTCGACGATCACCACCAGCGGGATGCCGAACGCGTCGCAGAGCCGCACGAAACGCGCTGCCTTCTCGGCGCTTTCGGAGTTCAGGCAACCGCCGAGCCGCAGCGGGTTGTTGGCCAGCACGCCGACAGTGCGGCCGGACAGCCGACCCAAACCGACCACCATCGATGGCGCCCACTTGGCCTGGAACTCGTCGAAGGGCGCATCGTCGTCGAGCAGCGCCACGACAAGCGGGTGCACGTCGTAAGCGCGCCGCGGTGACTCCGGCAACAACGCGTGCAGGTCGGTGTCATGCGCCTCGGCCTTGCTGCGGTCGAAATGTCCTTGCTGGCAGAACAATCCGACCAGCCGGCGACCACGCTCGTAGGCGTCGGACTCGTCGTCGGCGACGATGTGGCACACCCCGGACTTCTTGTGGTGCGTGTCGGGGCCGCCCAGCGAGGCCATGTCGACGTCTTCGCCGGTGACACTGCGCACGACGTCGGGCCCGGTGACGAACACCCTGCCCTCCGGCGCCATGATCACCACGTCGGTCAGCGCGGGCCCGTAAGCGGCGCCGCCGGCGGCGAAGCCGACCACCACTGAGATCTGCGGAACGTAGCCGGATGCCCGGATCATCGCCTCGAACACCAAACCGACCGCGTGCAGGGCGCGCACACCTTCAGCCAACCGCGCGCCGCCGGAGTGCCAGATACCCACGATCGGGCTCTGCTCCACGATCGCGGTGTCGTAGGCGTTGACGATGTGGGTGCAGCCCTCCAGGCCCATGGCACCGCCCATCACGGTCCCATCGGTGCAGAACGCGATGGTGCGCAGGCCGTTCACCGTGCCGGCGGCGGCCAGCACACCGGAGCGGTCGCGCTCGTGCAGCATCTCGAGGCTGCCGGCGTCGAAGAACCTACTCAGTCGCAGCAACGGATCACGCGGATCGAGCGACTCGTCAACCGCCTCAGGGGCCAGGGTGGTCATCGCATCTCCTGTGTTCAGTGCTGTTCGCGGGACATTGGGTTAATAACGGCCAAAAGTGATTGCGACGTTGTGTCCGCCGAATCCGAACGAATTGTTGATCGCGTACTGATAGTTACCGGGCCGGGGGTTGCCCGCGACCACGTCGAGGTCGACCTCTGGGTCCAGGTTCTTCAGGTTCAGGGTGGCCGGCACGAGCTGGTCGCGCAGTGCCAGCACGGTCAGGATCGATTCCACCGCGCCGACCGCACCGACCGAGTGGCCGAGCGCGGACTTGGGCGCATACACCGCCGCGTTTCCACCGTGTGGACCCAGGGCATTGTTGATGGCCTTGCCCTCGGCGACATCGCCGACCGAGGTGCCGGTGGCGTGGGCGTTGACGTGGTCGATGTCACCGGGGGTGAGCCCGGCGAGCTGGACCGCCCGCGTCATCGCGTACCCGGCGCGTTCACCGTTCGGATCGGGCGCCACGATGTGGAAACCGTCCGAGGTGATGCTGGCCCCCATCAGTCGGGCCAAGATATTGGCGCCCCGGGCCTTCGCATGCTCCTCGGTTTCAATGACCAACAGCGCTCCGGCCTCACCGAATACGAAGCCGTTGCGGTCCTTGTCGAACGGCCGGCAGGCGCCGGCGGGGTCGTCGTTGTTGGTGGACAACACGATGCGCATCTGGGCGAAGCCCGCGATGGGCACCGCCTCGATCCTGGTCTCGACGCCACCGCAGATCGCGATGTCGGCTTCGCCGAGCACGATTTGCTGCCAGGCGCGGGCGACGCCCTCCGAACCGGACGCGCACGCCGAAACCGGGGTCATCACCCCGGCCTTGGCGTGCCGTTCCAGCCCGACCGCCGCGGCCGCGCCGTTGGGCATATACATCTGTATGACCAGCGGAGAGACCGCCTTCAAACCACGTTCGCGCATGGCGTCGTAGGCGAAGATCAGCTCCTCGCTGGAGCCCATCCCGGTGCCGATGGCCACCATCAGCCGCCCGGGATCCACCTCCGGCGACCCGGCGTTCTCCCACACCCGCCGGCTCAGCACCACGGACATCTTCTGCAGGTAGGACAGCCTGCGGCCCTCGACGCGCGTCAGCTGACCGTCGAACTCCTCGAGGAGGTGCCCGCCGATGCGGACCGGCAGGTCGTACTGCTCGACGAACGGGTCCTCAAGTGTTCGGATCCCGCTTTGCCCGTCAAGCAGCAACTTCCAGGTCGTCTCGGCATCGGTCGCAAGAGCGGTCGTCATGGCGACGCCCGTGACGACCACGTTGGGGAAGCCGTTCCCCGTTGTCAGCTTTGACGATCCAGTCATGGGTGCTGCGAACTGTCCTTTCCTACTTTTCCGGCTCCTTCTCGGGCCGCTCGCGGCCCGCATCGTCGCCGGACGTCCTGCTCAGTACCGCCCGAAGACCAGCGCGACGTTGTGTCCGCCGAAACCGAACGAGTTGTTGATGGCGTACTGGTAGTCGCCGTAACGTGGCTCGCCCGCAACAACATCGAGGTTGATCTCGGGATCAGGTGTTTGGTAGTTAAGTGTCGGCGGAATCACGCCGTCTCGCAGCGTGAGCACCGTCAGCGCCGACTCCAGAGCGCCCACGGCGCCGATGGAGTGGCCCAGCGCACCCTTGGGTGCGTAGATGGCGGCGTGCTCGCAGCCGGCGGCCCGGATCGCATTGGCCTCTGCAGTGTCGCCGATCGGTGTGGCGGTCGCGTGCGCGTTGACGTGGTCGACGTCCTTGGGGGAGATACCCGCAAGCTCCAGCGCCCGCGCCATCGCCTTTCCGGCACGCAGACCATCCGCGGCCGGGGCCACCATGTGGAACGCGTCCGACGTGATGCCGGCACCCATCAACCGGGCAAGCGGCTTGGCGCCACGGGCCTTGGCGTGCTCCTCGGTCTCGATCACCATCAGCGCGCCGGCCTCGCCGAACACGAAGCCGTCACGGTTCTTGTCGAACGGCCGCGACGCCCCTTCGGGATCGTCGTTACGAGTCGACATCGCCCGCATCATGGAGAACGCCGCGATAGGCAGTGCCTCGATGTTGCCCTCGACACCGCCGCAGACGGCGAAATCCGCGTCGCCCATGACGATTTGCCGCCACGCATGGGCGATGGCTTCCGAACCTGACGAACAGGCCGACACCGGGGTCATTACTCCGGCACGGGCCCCGAGCTGCAGACCCACTACCGCCGCGGCGCCGTTGGGCATGATCATCTGCACGGCCAGCGGCGATACCTTGCGGGGGCCGCCTTCGTTCATCAGGTCGTAGCTCTCGACGATCTTCTCGGCACCGCCCAGACCCGTGCCGACCACGACCGTGAACCGGTCCGGGTCGACCTCGGGGCTGCCTGCGTTCTCCCACAGTTGGCCGCTGAGATATTTGGCCATCCGCTGGACGTAGGACATCCGGCGCATGTCGAGGCGACCCATGTGGTTGTCGGGGGATTCCTTGAGGTGCCCACCGATCTTGACGGGTAGGTCCCACTTCGTCACGAACTCGTCTTCGAGCACGTGGATGCCGCTCTCGCCGGCTAGTAGGCCCTTCCACGTGCCCTCGATGTCCGGCGCGACACAGGTCGTCGCCGTGACGGCGGTTACCACAACACTGGGGTAACCGCCGTTAGCAGTGGAAGGTTTGGTCACGGGTGGTCGGCTTCCACCTGCGATGGGCTCTCCGAGTCGAACTTCGCGCGCAGCGCCTGGGCGGCCTCGGGGTTCTCTTCCTCGAGCTTCTGGATGTAGGTGACGACGTCACCGACGGTGCGGAGCCCTGCCAGGTCCTCGTCGGGGATCTTGACGCCGTACTTGTCCTCGGTCTGCACCGCGATCTCGACCATCGACAGCGAGTCGATGTCCAGGTCGTCCACGAACGACTTCTCCGGGGTGATCTCCGACGGCTCGATACCGGTGACCTCTTCGATGATCTCGGCGATCCCGGCGATGATTTCTTCCTGACTGACAGACACGTTCAGTTCCCTTCGTAATATGTTGTGTTACTGCTGATTTGACGTGCGGTATGCGGTTGTAGGGGCGGACAAGTTTGGCGTTGCGGCGTTGCAGCCAAGTTTTCTTACAGTTCTGCCAAACCATCCAGGTCTGCTGGCGTCTTGACGGCGTGCGTCGGGACCCCGCGAAGCTCACGCTTGGCGATGCCGGACAGAGCGCCTGCAGGCGGGAACTCGACGATCGCCGTGACATTTTGCTGACGCAGGGTCTCCGAGCACAGATCCCAGCGCACCGGGCGGGTCAACTGTGCGACAAGCTTCTCTATCGCATCAGCAGCGGAGCTTACCGGTTTGCCATCGCGGTTGGACAGCAGCGTGCTGGCCGGTTCGGCGGTCGCGACGTTCTGCACCGCCGCGGCATAGCCGTCGAGGGCCGACGCCATGAACTCGGTGTGGAAGGCTCCGGCGACGCCCAGTGCACGCACCCGGGCCTTGGCCGGCGGGTCTTCGGCGAGCTTGTCCAGCGCGCTCAGGCGGCCGGCGGCCACGATCTGACCGGCGGCGTTGCGGTTGGCCGCGACCAGGTCGAGCTGTTCGAGCCGGGTGAGCACCTCGGTCTCGTCGCCACCGAGGACCGCCGACATCCCCGTCGGCTCGTTGGCGCAGGCCTTGGCCATCTCCGCGCCGCGGGTGGCGGCCAGGGCGAGGGCGTCATCGGCGGTGATCACCCCGGCGATGGCGTAAGCAGCGATTTCACCGACCGAATGGCCGGCCGCGATGACCGCGTTGTCGGCCAGTAGCCCTCGCTTGGTCAGCTCCTCGTGAGCAAGCAGCGTGGCCGCAACGATCAGCGGCTGGGCGATGGCGGTGTCGGTGATCTCTTCGGTCGAGGCGGTGGTGCCGAGACGGGCCAGGTCCAAACCACTGGCCGTCGACCAGGACGCCAACCGGTCCGCTGCGCCGGGCAGTTCCAGCCACGACGACAGCATCCCCTCGGTCTGCGACCCCTGTCCGGGAGCGAGCAAAGCAATCACGTTCTTAAGGGAACACTGTGAAGACGGTTTTGCGCCGTGTAACAGATTATGAACCTTGTCTTAGGTTTTTGTGGAAACTCCACAAAAACGCACGCATTGCGACTTATTCGATATCGCACCGCGATCTATCAGCCCCCGGCTGCCGCCTTCGAGGGCACCACTAGGTCCTTTTCCACCGACAGCGTGACGGGCGTCACGATGTTGTTGGCAAGGCTGGACTGCTGCGCCTGGTATGCGAGGTGGCCCACGGTGGCGGCCACCCGAAGGACGTAGGCGTCGCGTGGCTGGGTGGGATCGCGTCCGGTGAAGTCGGCGATCCGGCGCAACCGGTAGCGCACGGTGTTTGGATGAACGAACAACTTGCGGGCGCAGGCCTCGATCGCGCCGCCGCAGTCGAGGTAGGCGTCGAGGGTCTCGGTGAGGGTGGGGCCCGCGTCGGCCAGCGGCCGCATCACGTCGGTGTGCAACGCCGCGATCGCCGACGCATCGCCCATCAGGGCCCGCTCGGGAAGCAGTTCGCGCGCCAGGACGGGCCGTGGCGCGCCCCGCCAGCCGGCCACGGCGTTCATCCCGGAGATGGCCTCACTGGCGCTGTGGTAGGCCGCGGTCAGCATGGGCGCTGTCGGGCCGATCACCACCGGACCATCGGAGAACGCGTCCAGCAGGGCACCGAAGACCTTTTCGGTCGGCGTCAACTGGCCGGACACGATCGCCACCAGCCAGGTCCCGTGCACGTCGGTGAGCGCGGCGCGGCCGTGGTGGATGGCGATGTCCCGAACGTCTTGGCTGGCGCGGCTTTCCTGACCCGGTGCAGGCGTTCCCACCACGACCGTCGCCGGGGCGGTGGTGTCCCAGTTCAGCGCGGCTGCTCGGGACAGCAGCTCGGGACCGGTGTCGCCGCGGACCACGGCGTCCACGACGCTGGCCTCCATCCGGCTATCCCACGTGCCGCGGGCCTCAGCCGCGTCGGCGTAGGCCGTGGCGGCACTGAAGGCCAGGTCGCGGCTGTACTTGAGAATGCCCACCGTCAGCGCGGTCAGCTGGTCTTCGTCGCGGGCCAGCAGTGGGGCGACTTCTTCGAAGAACTCCAGGGTGACTCGGATCATGTCGACGGAGTGGCGCAATGCGATCCGCCGGGTCAGATCCTGCGGCATGAGGTCGAATGCCCGGGCGGTGTAGTCGACGTTGCTGCTCGGGTCTGTCATCCACTCGACAAAGTTCGCCACGGCGGTCTGTACCACCAGCGCCAAGCTGGCCCGTTGGGAGGCCTCCAACTCTGCGAAGAACGGCAGTCGGTCCTGCATGGCCGTCACCGCCTCGGTGGAAAACCGACCGGAGTACTGCTTCAACCGCCGTAGCAACGACTCCGGAACACTTTCCAGCAGCTCCAGTGTCGACCGCGGCACCGTGAACTTCTTGTCAGTCACGCCTAAAAGCTACGCCTGTTATCTGGATGGTTCCGCCAAAGGCGCGCCGGGCGATAGTGATGATCGGGCCGTTACGCGCCCGGGCCGGGATCCGAGGTTTGCTCCGGCGCGGCCTGCACGTCGTCGATGCGGTATTGCCGCGCGGCCGCTACCGGTACCGACGGGTCGATGTGGCCGTCGCGGGCCAGCGCTTCCAGCACCGCGACGACCTGGGATTCGGCGTCGGTGTTGAAGAATCGGCGCGCGGCAGGCCGGGTGTCGGAAAAGCCGAACCCGTCGGTGCCCAGCGTGACGTAGCTGCCCGGGACCCACGGCCGGATCTGTTCGGGCACCGCGCGCATCCAGTCCGACACGGCGACGAACGGGCCGGCGTGGCCGGAGAGGGCCTTGGTGACGTAGGCCTCGCCCGCCGGACGGTCGGGGTGCCGCAGCCTGTCCTTCTGGATAGCGACGCCGTCGCGGTTGAGTTCGCTCCAACTCGTCACCGACCACACGTCGGCGGCGACATCCCATTCGGCGGCCAGCATCTCGGCGGCCCGCAGTGCCGAGGGCATCGCTACCCCGGAAGCCAGGATGTGCGCGGTGTTGGTGCGACTTTCGGTGGCCGGCCGATACCGGTAGATACCTCGCAGCAAGCCTTCGGGGTCGAAGTTCTCCGGCTCCGGCGGTTGCGCATACGGCTCGTTGTAGATGGTGAGGTAGACGAAGACGTTCTCGGCGTTCTCGCCGTACATGCGGGCCAGGCCGCTTTCGATGATGTAGGCGATCTCAAAGGCGAAGGCGGGGTCGTAGGCGACCACCGCCGGATTGGTGGCCGCCAGCAAGAGCGAGTGGCCGTCGGCGTGCTGCAGGCCCTCCCCGGTCAGCGTGGTGCGCCCGGCGGTGGCCCCGAGCAGGAAGCCGCGCGACATCTGGTCGGCGGCGGCCCACAGGCCGTCGCCGGTGCGCTGGAACCCGAACATCGAATAGAAGATGTAAATCGGGATCATCGGCTCGTTGTGCGTCGCATACGAGGTGCCGGCCGCGGTGAACGAGGCGACCGAGCCGGCCTCGTTGATGCCCTCGTGCAGGATCTGGCCGATTTCACTTTCCTTGTAGGCCAGCATGAGATCGGCGTCGACGGCGGTGTAGAGCTGGCCGTTGCGGTTGTAGATCTTCAGCGACGGGAACCACGAGTCCATGCCGAAGGTGCGTGCCTCGTCGGGGATGATCGGCACGATACGGGGCCCAACTTCTTTGTCGCGCAACAGTTCCTTGAAGGTGCGCACCGTTGCCATGGTGGTGGCCACTTCCTGGTGCCCGGAACCCTTTTTCAGCGCGCCATAGGCGTCGCGGCCGGGCAGGGTCAGGGCCTTGGACTTGGTGCGCCGCTCGGGTACAAACCCGCCCAGGGCGCGACGCCGATCGAGCAGATACCGGATCTCGGGCGCCTCGGGGCCCGGGTGGTAGTACGGGGGCAGGTAGGGGTCCTGCTCGAGTTGCTCGTCGCTGATCGGGATCCGGATGGCGTCGCGGAAGTCCTTGAGGTCTTGCAGCGCAAGCTTTTTCATTTGGTGGGTGGCGTTGCGGCCCTGGAAGTGCGCGCCCAGCGAGTAGCCCTTGATGGTCTTGGCGAGAATGACCGTCGGCTGGCCTTTGTGGTCGACGGCGGCGCGGTAGGCCGCGTAGACCTTGCGGTAATCGTGACCGCCGCGCTTGAGGTTCCAGATCTCGGAATCGGTCATCTGCTCGACGAGCGCCTTGGTGCGCGGATCGCGACCGAAGAAATGGTCACGCACGTAGGCCCCGTCGTTGGCCTTGTAGGTCTGGTAGTCGCCATCGGGGGTGGTGTTCATCAGGTTCACCAGTGCGCCGTCGCGGTCGGCGTGCAGCAGGGCGTCCCACTCGCGACCCCACACCACTTTGATGACGTTCCAACCCGCGCCCCGGAAGTACGACTCCAGTTCCTGAATGATCTTGCCGTTGCCGCGCACCGGGCCGTCGAGGCGCTGCAGGTTGCAGTTGACGACGAAGGTCAAGTTGTCCAAACCCTCCAGCGCGGCGACGTGGGCCAGCCCGCGACTTTCCGGCTCGTCCATCTCCCCGTCGCCCAGGAACGCCCACACGTGCTGGTCGGAGGTGTCCTTGATGCCGCGGTCATGCAGGTAGTGGTTGAACCGGGCCTGATAGATCGCGTTCATCGGGCCAAGGCCCATTGACACCGTCGGGAACTCCCAGAAGTCGGGCATCAGCCGCGGGTGCGGGTAAGACGGCAGCCCGCCGCCGGGATGGCTGTGCTCCTGACGGAAGCCGTCGAGCTGGTCGGTGCTCAACCGGCCTTCCAGGAAGGCCCGCGCGTAAATGCCGGGGGAGGCGTGCCCCTGGATGAACACCTGGTCGCCGCCGCCGGGATGCGACTTGCCGCGGAAGAAGTGGTTGAAGCCAACTTCATAGAGCGCAGCGGACGAGGCGTAGGTCGAAATGTGGCCGCCCACGCCGACTCCTGGTCGCTGGGCCCGGTGCACCATGATCGCGGCGTTCCATCTGATCCACGCCCGGTAGCGACGTTCGACGTCCTCGTCGCCGGGGAACCACGGTTCCAGCTCGGTCGGGATGGTGTTGACGTAGTCGGTCGATGTCAGCGACGGCAGGGCCACCCGCTGGTCGCCGGCCCGTTCCAGCAGCCGCAACATCAGATACCGGGCCCGCGCCGGCCCCGAGCGCTCCAGCAGCTCGTCGAAGGACTCCAGCCACTCGGCGGTCTCTTCCGGGTCGATGTCGGGCAGATAGGACGCGACACCTTCGCGGATCACCCGCACGCGGTCGGGTTCGCTTGCGCCGGTTGGATTCTTCGCCAGATCGTGGCGTACGAACTCGGTAGTCAACGCGCTACTCCCTTTTTGACGGCTGATCGGCTTGTGGCTGACCGGGGCCGTCGCGGATCGTCGGTAGCTCCTATCGTGCCGCACCGTAGGTCACGCCGCGTAGCCCCCGGCAGAACCCGGCGCCAGACGCCACAGCCCGGCGGTTGCGGGCGCGCAAAATCATCACCCGGTAACGTCACAAACTGTGCTGATCGGATGGCTCGGATGGCGTCGTGCGGCGCAGGCTGCCGGCTGCGTTGCCGCGATCGTAATCGCCATCGTCGGGTGCGCCACCGTCACGGACGGCACGCCCGGGGCCGACACCGCGATAGCTCCGGCCTATCGGGAGTCGGTATCCGCTTCGGTCTCAGCGTCGGTGGCGACGTCGAGTAAGCAGGAGTCGCGGCGTCAGCAGTCACTGACCACCCAGGCTGTGGTCCGGGTGTGTGAGTCGTTTGTCGTCAGCAGCAAAGAGGCCGTCGACAAGGTGAATGACTTTGTGGTGGCCTACAACCAGGGCCGCGACACCACGTCGGCCGAGGGTCCCGCGGTCGATGCGCTCACTCACAGCGCCGACTCGGTCGAAGGTGACAGCAATGGCCCGCTGTCGCAGCAGCTGCGCGAGGCGCTCAATGCTTATGACGACGCGGCCCGCGACGTGGCCAAGGCCATCCGGGCCCACGCCGGGATGGATGAGTTCAATCAGCGCGTCAATCAGCTCAACGACGCCAAGACCGAAGCCGCCAAGCGTTGCCGAGCGTCCCTTTGAGTCGACGGATGTGCAACGCTACGTGCTATGCGACGATAAATGCCATCGCACTGCGCGTTGACGCTCAAGTGGCTGGTAACTGACAGGCTTGGAACCGATAAGGAGGTCCCACCGTGGTGGCGGCGGATGACGCCCCGAGCTATTCCCGCAAGCTGGGCATCCAACCAGGGCAGGTTGTCCAAGAGTGGGGTTGGGACGAGGACACCGACGACGATATCCGCGCCGACGTGGAGGATGCGTGCGGTGGCGAGTTGCTCGACGAGGACACCGACGAGGTCGTTGACGTCGTATTGCTGTGGTGGCGTGACGGCGACGGCGACCTGGTGGACACCTTGATGGACGCGATCGCGCCGCTGGCCGATGACGGCGTGATCTGGGTGCTCACGCCCAAGACCGGCCGGCCCGGCCACGTGTTGCCCGCTGAGATCGCAGAGTCTGCGCCCACCGCCGGGTTGATGCCGACGTCGTCGGTCAACCTCGGCGACTGGAGCGCCAGCTGTTTGGTGCAGCCGAAGTCACGAGCCGGGCGTCGCTGATGCTGACGGTCGGCTCTGCCGCACCGGACTTCACGTTGCACGACCAGAACCGACAGCCGGTCAGCCTGGCCGATTTCCGCGGCACCAAAAACGTGCTGGTGGTGTTCTTCCCGTCGGCCTTCACCGGTATCTGCCAAGGCGAACTCGATCTGTTGCGTGACCACTTGCCCGACTTCGAGAACGACGACAGTGCGGTGCTGGCCATCTCGGTGGGCCCGTCGCCCACCCACAAAGTGTGGGCCACCGAAAGCGGGTTTCTGTTCCCGGTGCTCTCGGACTTCTGGCCGCATGGCGCGGTCAGCCAGGCCTACGGCGTGTTCAACGACGACGCCGGTTATTCCAACCGCGGCACTTTCGTCGTCGACCGGTCCGGGATGATTCGGCTCGCGGAGATGAAACAGCCCGGTGAAGCCCGCGATCAGCGGCTTTGGACCGACGCACTGGCGGCGCTGAAAGCCTGACCAGTTCTTTCGCATTTTGGGTGTGAGGCACTCCGGGCGGTATCTTGGCGCGGCACGGGCGCGTAGCTCAGTGGTAGAGCTCTGGTTTTACACACCAGCGGTCGGCGGTTCGATACCGTCCGCGCCCACCAACGTTATTGCAGGTCATCAGCACTTACCGCGTGCAGGTGACGGCTGACCGCGGGCACCGTGCCCACACCATGCCCACAAGTTACAGATATCTCCGCATCAATCGCCCAGCCCACCGCGTCCACATCGGACTGATAAAGGTGGCCGTAACGATCCAACGTCATACCCGCCGAGGCGTGGCCCAGCATGTTCTGCAACGCCTTAATGTTCGCCCCCGACCGGATCGCCAGCGACGCCGCGGTGTGCCGCAGCTCGTGCAACTTGAAGCCGGTCGGCAACCCGGCGCCGAATAGGGCCTTGGCCCACCAG
>DASQRI010000248.1:0-14976 GCA_035642975.1 Mycobacterium sp. | reverse complement strand
GACATCTCTTTGATGTCGGCGCCTGCGGCGAACGCTTTCGCCGAACCGGTGATGATGATCGCCCCGATACCACGATCGTTATCGAATTCGGCTGCCGCGGTGGTGACTTCGTTCATCACTTGGCTGTTGAGTGCGTTGAGCGCCTTCGGCCGATTCAGCGTGATGATGCCGACCCGTCCGTCGCGTTCAACCAGGATGGTTTCGTACGTCGATTCAGTCACTGCGGCTGCCTTTCTAGAACTTCAGATCGTCGTCGACGGGTACGAAATATGCGTCGACGTCAGCCTCGCTCACCTGGGCCAGCGATGCCGGTGACCATTTCGGGTTGCGGTCCTTGTCGATCAGCTGCGCGCGGATGCCCTCCACCAGATCGTGCGAACGCAGCGATGCGGATGACACCCGATAGTCTTGGGCCAGAACGTCTTCCAGCGTGTCCAGCTTTGCGGCGCGACGAACCGCCTCCAGCGTCACCGACAGCGCGATGGGGGAGCGGGTGGCGATCAGGTTCGCGGCGTCGTTGGCGGGCCCGGCGTCATGGCCCCCCAGCGCGGCAACGATGTCGGTGACGGTGTCACCGGAGTAGCACTCGTCGATCCAATCACGTTGCGCAGCAAGGTCACTGGGTGGCGGTTCGACGGCGTGGGCGGCGATTGCCCGCTCGACACCGTCGGCGACGATGGCCTGGCTGAACGTGTCCAACTTGTCGTGGGGCACATAGTGGTCGGCGAATCCGAGCGCGATCGCGTCGGCACCGGTGAACGGTGCGCCGGTGAGCGCGGCGTGCAGCCCCAGCGATCCCGGTGCCCGCGACAGCAGATAGGCGCCGCCGACGTCGGGAATGAAGCCGATGCCGACCTCAGGCATGGCCACCTTCGACGTATCGGTCACCACCCGGGTGTTGGCGTGTGCACCCACACCGACGCCGCCGCCCATCACGATGCCGTCCATCAGCGCCACGTACGTCTTGGGAAAGCAGCCGATCTGACCGTTGAGCAGATATTCGTCGTGCCAGAACCGCCGCGCTTCGACCCCGTCGGCGCGCGCGCTGTGGTAAATCGCCACCACATCGCCGCCCGCGCACAACCCGCGCTCACCGGCCCCGGAGAGCACCACCGCGCCGATCCCGCCGTCCTGCTCCCATCCGGCGAGTACCACGCTGAGCTCGTTGACCATGCCTTGGTTCAGCGAGTTGATCGCCTTGGGCCGGTTGAGCGTCACAAACCCGACGCCGTTTTCCACGCGGCTCAAAACCTCGTCTGGTTCGTCCGTCACGCGCGTGGTCTCCCCTCGATGTGAATCCCTCGTCTAATGCTGGTCAGGACTTGACGAGCAATCTAGATCCTTACCCGCATCGGGACGCTGCCAGGTAAGGTCTATCTGGAGAAGGTCCGGCCGTAAACCCAGGGAGCAACCCGGGAACACGGCTGGGCCACGGTTCGTTGATTAGTTGTTCGTTCGGCTCGAATTCACAGCTCAAGAGAGGAACCGACGGTGCGGGAGACTAGCAACCCGGTATTTCGTTCGCTGCCCAAGCAGCGCGGCGGATATGCGCAGTTCGGGACTGGCGTCGCGGGCGCCGCGACACAGTACGGGCATCAGACGGATCCCTACGCTCCGTACGCCGACCAGCGGGCAGGCGTTTCCCGTCCGCTGACGATTGATGACGTCGTCACCAAGACCGGAATCACCCTGGCGGTGCTGTCCGCGGTGGCCGTCGTCTCCTACTTCATGGTGGAGGCCAACCAGGCGCTGGCCGCCCCGTTCTCTTTCATCGGTGCCTTCGGTGGACTGGCGCTGGTCATGATCGCCACCTTCGGGCGCAAGCAGGACAGCCGGGCGATCGTGCTGACCTACGCCGCATTGGAGGGGCTGTTCCTCGGCGCAATCTCCTTCGTGCTGGCCCATTTCTCGGTGTCGAGCACCAATGCCGGCGTGATGATCGGCCAGGCGATCCTGGGCACGCTCGGGGTGTTCGTCGGGATGCTGGTCGTGTACAAGACCGGCGCCATCCGAGTCACCCCGAAGTTCACCCGGATGATCGTCGCCGGCATGTTCGGTGTGCTGGCCCTGATGCTCGGCAACTTGGTGCTGGGCATGTTCGGCGTCGGCCACGGTGAGGGCCTGGGGCTGCGCAGCGGTGGCCCGCTGGCGATCATCTTCTCGTTGGTCTGCATCGGCCTGGCGGCGTTCAGCTTCCTGATCGACTTCGACGCGGCCGACCAAATGATCCGTGCCGGAGCTCCGGAGAAGGCGGCCTGGGGTATCGCGCTGGGCCTGACCGTGACCCTGGTCTGGCTCTACATCGAGATCCTGCGCCTGCTCAGTTATCTACAGAACGACTAGCTGCCGCGAGCAAACGTAAAAGCCCCCGCACGCTCGGCGTGTCGGGGGCTTTTACTGGGGGCACGCCCCCACCCGCTTGCGGGGGACTGCTCGGCCTACATCAGCTCAGCCGCTCGATCACCATCGCCATGCCCTGGCCGCCGCCCACGCACATGGTCTCCAGGCCGAACGTCTTGTCGTGGGTCTGCAGGTTGTTGAGCAGCGTGGTGGCGATGCGGGCGCCGGTCATGCCGAACGGGTGGCCCAGGGCGATCGCACCGCCGGACACGTTCAGCTTGTCCTCGTCGATGCCCAGTTCGCGCGCGGAGCCGAGCACCTGCACCGCGAAGGCCTCGTTGATCTCGAACAGGTCGATGTCCTTGACCGACATGCCGGCTCTTTGCAGGGCCTTTTTGGACGCCTCGATCGGTCCGAGGCCCATGATCTCGGGCGACAGGCCGCTCACTCCGGTGGACACGATGCGGGCCAGTGGTTTCAGGCCGAGCTCTTTGGCCTTGGTGTCGGTGGTGATCACCACCGCGGCGGCGCCGTCGTTCAGCGGGCAGGCGTTGCCCGCGGTCACCGTGCCGTTGGGCCGGAAGACGGGCTTGAGCTCGCTGACCTTCTCGTACGTCGTTCCCGGTCGCGGACCGTCGTCGGTGCTGACCGTGGTGCCGTCGGGCAGGGTGACGGGCACGATCTCGCGCTCGAAGAACCCGCTCTTGATCGCCTCCTCGGCGCGGTTCTGGCTGCCGACCCCCCAGTGGTCCTGGTCTTCGCGGCTGATGCCGGTCAGGATCGCGACGTTTTCCGCGGTCTGACCCATCGCGATGTAGATGTCGGGCAGCGTGTGGTCTTTGCGGGGATCGTGCCAATCCTCGGCGCCCTCGGCCGCTTTGGCGGTGCGTTGGGCGGCCTCGTCGAACACCGGGTTCTTGGTGTCCGGCAAGGAGTCCGAGCTGCCCTTGACGAATCGGGAGACCGTCTCCACGCCGGCGGAGATGAACGCGTCGCCTTCACCGGCCTTGATCGCGTGGAAGGCCATCCGGATGGTCTGCAGCGACGACGAACAGTAGCGGTTGACGGTGGTGCCCGGCAGGAAGTCGTAGCCGAGCTGGACCGCGACGACGCGGGCCATGTTGAAGCCCTGCTCGCCACCGGGCAGGCCGCAGCCCAAGATCAGGTCGTCGATCTGGTGCGGGTTCAGCTCAGGCACCTTGTCCAGCGCGGCGCCCACCATCTGCGCCGCAAGGTCGTCGGGACGCATGCTGACCAGCGACCCTTTCATGGCGCGGCCGATCGGCGAACGGGCAGTTGAAACGATGACGGCTTCCGGCATGACGGCTCCATCCATGGGGTGTGGTCTGGACCCGAATCTAGCCCGGCGACGACGCGGGCCGCGTAGCGGGCCGTTGAGGAGGCGGGCAATCCGGTCGAGCCCGGCGACGACGCGGGCCGTCTAGCCGGGGACGGGTACGACGAGAGGTGCAGGCACCCCGGTGGTGGGCCGCCGCCACAGCCGCGAGATCAGGCCGAGCGCCGAGTAGCCGCCCGGACCGGCCTCGGTGGCGGTATCCGACTGCAGGGCGGGTACCGGCTGGCCAGCCCAGTCGCCGAGCGCGTGGCACAGCGCCGGCAGCAGCTGGCTTGCGGCGAGCGCGTATCCGGCCGCCGACGGATGGAACTGGTCCTCGGACAACATCAGCTCAACAGCGTGCCGAAACTCGCCGCTCATCAGCGATGCCAGCGGCACCGGCACACCCCCGGCCGACCTGACGGCACCAGCCTGGGCACGGGCGAGCCGAAGGCCCCGGGCGCGCACCGTCCAGCGCAGCGGCTGCGGGATGGCTTTGAGGACGCCGAAATCGGGGCAGGTGGCGACCACGACCACGGCGCCGCTGGCGCATAGCCGTCGCACCGCTGCCCCGAGCCGGCGCGCTGAAGCGCCGATGCCGTTGAGCGCGGTGACGTCATTGGCGCCGATCAGGATCACTGCGGCGTCCGGTGGCGGACCGGCCACGAACATGGCGTCGACCTGGCCGGACAAGCCCTTGGAGGTGGCTCCGACGATGGCTTTGGTGCTCAACCGGATGCTTTTGCCGCTGCTGTCGGCGAGTCCGCGCGCGATCAGCACCCCGGGAACTTCGTCTGCGATGCGACAGCCGTACCCGGTTGCCGTCGAGTCGCCGAAGACCATCAGGTGCAGGTCGACGGGCATGCCGCGCTCCCAGCGCTGAGCAGGACCGCCGCCGGGAACGTAGACGCCGTCAGCGCGCGGCGGGACGTCCCACGATTTCGGGATCACGCTGCGCGCTCGCTGCGCCTGGCCGAGCAGCAGGTTGCGAGCGCCCAAATAGGCCGTGCCGGTCGATGCCAGCGCGCCTGCCGCGGCCAGCGCGACCATCGACCCCCGCGGTGCGCGAAGTGCCACGCGGATAGTTTATGTCGCCGTCGGCCGGTCTTCACGCAGCCCGGCTTTCGCGCGGTTACAGGTCGGGCCAATTCTGGTATCGAATCAGACTCTTTGATTGTTGAAGTTTTTTACAGTGTCAAGCTAAGTTTGCGAGGTTGTCTGAGCGCAGTGGATGGTTAAGACGTAAGGGCTCTGCAGCTTCCGACTTACTACAACGGCGTAGGAAGTGTTGAGCATGACCGCACCGAGCAAGGTCTCCAGTCCTGCCAGAAATGGTTTGCGTCCTCGCAGCGCCCTCGGGGCGCGCAAGCTTCCGGTCAGCGACGGCGCGCCCGTCGAGGTCGTCGAGAGCGGACCCAGCCTCACCGGGATGATGGCGTCGCTGGCATGCCGTCTGACCATTCGTCCGGCGTTGGCCGTATGCAGCTACGTCCCGCACATGCCTTGGCCGTTCGGCCTCGTCGACTTCGCGTCGCGGGTGTTGCTGCCGGCGCCGGGAACCATCCGCGCCACCGTCGAGCTGCCGCATGCCACCGCGCAACTGGTTCGCGCGCCCGGCGTGCTGCCGGCGGACGGCAAGCGGCGGGTGGTGCTCTACCTGCACGGCGGCGCGTTCTTGACCTGCGGGGTCAACTCCCACAGCCGAATCGTCAACGCACTGTCGAAGTTCGCCGACTCGCCGGTGCTGGTGGTCAACTACCGGCTCATCCCGAAGCACTCGGTCGGGATGGCCCTGGACGACTGCGACGATGCCTACCGCTGGCTGCGGTTGCGTGGCTATCAGCCGGAGCAGATCGTGTTGGCCGGCGACTCCGCCGGGGGATATCTGGCTCTGGCTCTGGCGCAACGGCTTCAGCAGCTGCACGAGGAACCGGCGGCGCTGGTGGCGATCTCGCCGCTGCTGCAACTGGCCAAGGAGCCCAAGAAGTCGCACCCCAACATCAAGACCGACGCGATGTTCCCGGCCAAGGCATTTGATGCACTGGTCGCACTGGTCGCCAGGGCCGCGGCCAAGCACGTCGTCGACGGAAAGCCTGAGCAGCTCTACGAGCCGCTCGACCACCTCGAGCCGGGACTGCCCCGGACGTTGATCCACGTGTCGGGATCAGAGGTGTTGCTGCACGACGCCCGCACGGCCGCCCGCGCGCTCGCGGCGGTGGGAGTGCCGACCGAAGTGCGGGTATGGCCCGGCCAGATGCACGACTTCCAACTCGCCGCGCCGGTGGTTCCCGAGGCGACGCGCTCGCTGCGGCAGATCGGCGAGTACATCCGCGAGGCCACCGGCTAGCGGTCGGGGCAGCCCCCGCGCGCGGCCGCGCGACACCTGAAACGATGTAAGGCATGCGGATCGCGCGGCACATCAGTGAAATCATCGGGAACACTCCACTGGTTCAGCTGACCTCGGTCGTGCCGCCGGGGTCGGGCAGGGTGGTGGCCAAGGTCGAATACCTCAACCCGGGCTTGAGCAGCAAGGACCGGATCGCGGTGAAGATGATCGACGCCGCCGAGGCCAGCGGAGAGCTCAAGCCGGGCGGCACCATCGTCGAACCCACCTCCGGAAACACCGGCGTCGGCTTGGCGCTGGTCGCCCAGCACCGCGGCTATCGGTGTGTATTCGTCTGCCCCGACAAGGTCAGCGAGGACAAGCAGAACGTGCTGCGCGCCTACGGCGCCGAGGTGGTGGTGTGCCCGACGGCGGTGCCGCCCGACCATCCGGACAGCTACTACAGCGTCTCCGACCGACTGGTCAGCGAGATCGAAGGTGCGTGGAAGCCCGACCAGTACTCCAACCCGCAGGGCCCGGCCAGCCACTACGAGACCACCGGCCCGGAGATCTGGGCCGACACCGACGGCCAGGTCACCCATTTCGTCGCCGGCATCGGCACCGGCGGGACGATCACCGGCGCCGGCCGTTTCCTCAAGGAAATTTCCGCCGACCGGCCGCAGGGGCCGGTACGGGTCGTCGGCGCCGACCCGGAAGGCTCCGTGTACTCCGGCGGCAGCGGCCGACCGTATCTCGTCGAAGGGGTGGGCGAGGACTTCTGGCCGGCGGCCTACGACGCGGAAGTGCCCGACGAGATCATCGCGGTGTCGGACTCCGACTCGTTCAACATGACCCGGCGGCTGGCCCGCGAGGAGGCCATGCTGGTCGGCGGGTCGTGCGGCATGGCGGTGGTGGCCGCGTTGAAGGTGGCCGAGCAGGCCGGACCCGACGCGCTGATCGTGGTCCTGCTGCCCGACGGCGGTCGCGGCTACATGTCGAAGATCTTCAACGACGCCTGGATGTCGTCCTACGGGTTCCTGCGCACCAGGCTGGACGGCTCGATCGAGCAGCCCACGGTCGGCGACGTGCTGCGGGGCAAGTCCGGCCAACTGCCCGACCTGGTACACACCCATCCGTCGGAGACGGTGCGCGACGCGATCGGCATCCTGCGCGAGTACGGGGTGTCACAGATGCCGGTCGTGGGCGCTGAGCCACCGGTGATGGCCGGCGAGGTGGCCGGCAGTGTCTCTGAGCGCGAACTGCTTTCGGCCGTCTTCGAGGGCCGCGCCAACCTGGCCGACGCCGTCGGAATGCACATGAGTCCGCCGCTGGCGATCATCGGGGCCGGTGAACAGGTCAGTGCGCTGGCCAAGATGCTCCGCGACCTGGACGCCGTGATGGTCGTCGAGGAAGGCAAGCCGGTGGGGGTCATCACCCGGTACGACTTGTTGGGTTTCCTGTCCGATGGCGCGCTACGCAAGTAGCGGGACGGTCAGCAGGCAAATTACTTCGGCTAGCGAATCCGGGTACTCGGGTACCGTAATGCCGCCTGGTCCAGCAAACACTGTGCAGAGGGAAAGCCGTTCATGACCGACCAACCGCCACCGTCGTCGTTCCCGCCGCCTCCGCCGCCTGGCGGTGGTGATTACCCGCCGCCGCCTCCGCCGTCGGGCGGATATCTGCCGCCGCCGCCCGGGCCCACAATCCGTGGTCTGCCGCGGCAGGGCTACACGCCGTGGCTCACCCGGGTCGGGGCACGGCTGATCGACTCAGTGCCGTTGGCGGTGATCCTCGCCGTCGGCTGGCTGGTTCTGCAGAACTCGGTCGACAGCCTATGTGTGACGAACGACGTCGACCAGATCTGCTCGGTCGGGTACTCGACGGTGGGCATGACGGTGATGTGGGGCGCCGTGCTGGCTGGGTTGGCCTATCTGGTGTGGAACTACGGCTACCGGCAGGGCAGGACCGGGTCGAGCATCGGTAAGTCCGTACTGAAATTCAAAGTCGTCAGCGAGAACACCGGTGAGCCAATCGGTTTCGGAATGTCGGTGCTGCGCCAGATCGTCCACGTGATCGACATCGCCATCTTCTACATCGGCTACCTGTTTCCGCTCTGGACTGCCAAGCGCCAAACGCTGGCAGACAAGATCATGGCCACGGTGTGCCTGCCGCTGGAGCAGTCGGCGGACCAGGGAACGCTCGAATACGCATCGAGGTAGTGGCGCAATCACGCTGTCGCCCAATGCGCTTGTGACCGTGATGGCTAGGCTGATCGTCGATGAGCGAACAGCGCAGCGCGCCCGCCGGCGGTGACGGACACTTCCAATCCGCCGGACTGGCCACCAAAGCCATCCACGCCGGTTACCGGCCTGACCCGTCGACCGGAGCGGTCAACGCTCCGATCTATGCCAGCAGCACCTTTGCCCAGGACGGCGTCGGCGGTCTGCGCGGTGGATACGAATATGCTCGCACCGGCAATCCGACCAGGGCCGCGCTGGAGACCGCGCTGGCGGCCGTCGAAGAGGGCAGATTCGCCCGCGCATTCGGGTCCGGCATGGCGGCCGGCGACTGTGCGCTGCGCACACTGCTGCGTCCGGGCGATCACGTGGTGATCCCCGACGACGCCTACGGCGGGACATTCCGGCTCATCGACAAGGTGTTCACCCAATGGGGTGTAAAGCACACTCCGGTCGCAGTGTCCGATCTCGACGCCGTCCGTGCGGCGATCACCCCGAGCACCAGGCTGATCTGGGTGGAGACGCCCACCAACCCGCTGCTGTCGATCGCCGATATCGCCGGCATCACCGCGCTGGGCGCGGAGAATTCCGCGAAAGTGTTGGTGGACAACACATTTGCCTCACCCGCGCTGCAGCAGCCGCTGACGTTCGGTGCCGACATCGTGCTGCATTCGACCACGAAGTACATCGGCGGGCACTCCGACGTGGTGGGCGGCGCGCTGGTCACCAACGACGAGGAGTTGGACGCGGCGTTCGCCTTCTTGCAGAACGGGGCCGGTGCGGTGCCGGGGCCGTTCGATGCCTACCTGACCATGCGCGGCCTGAAGACGCTGGTGCTGAGGATGCAGCGGCACAGCGAAAACGCCGCTGCGGTAGCCGAATTCCTCGCCGGGCATGCGTCGGTGAGCGCGGTGTTGTATCCGGGTCTGCCCACTCATCCCGGTCACCGGATCGCCGCGCAGCAGATGCGGGGTTTCGGCGGCATGGTATCGGTGCGAATGCGGGACGGGCGGCGTGCGGCCCAGGCACTGTGCGCCAACACCAAAGTGTTCATCCTGGCCGAGTCGCTCGGTGGGGTGGAGTCGCTGATCGAGCATCCGGGCGCGATGACCCATGCGTCGACCGCTGGTTCGCAGCTGGAGGTTCCCGACGATCTGGTGCGGCTTTCGGTCGGCATCGAAGACATCGCCGACCTCCTCGCCGATCTCGAGCAGGCGCTCGGCTAACGGGGGCTACTGCAGCGCTTGGCGGACGGCCGCCATCGTGACGGCCAAGTTGACCTCGGGCAGCTCCGGCTCGGAGTCGCCGACCCACGTTCCGCTGGCGATGTCACCGGCGCGGCTGAGCACCCATTGCCAGCCGCGGTCGTTGAGGCTGAGGACGGCGCCCAGCCCCTCGACGGTGTACAGCAGCGAGATGATCGAGGCCGTCGCCGGATCGGGCCTGCTGTCGTCGAACAGCGCGGACATCATCGCCGCACGAACCCGCGTCACCCGGCCGCGGTCGACCAACGGCCACGCGCGCGGGCGCTTGAGGCCGTTGGCCTGCAACCGCACCTGCTGTATCTGACCGCAGCGCTCGAGCTGCCGCAGCACGGTCGGCGCAACGCCGCGCCGCAGCTTGGCGATCGCCACGGCGGGACTGATCGGGCGTCGCAGCAACAGGACCAGCGCCGGTGCCATCACCGGGTCGACCGGATCCGGCCCGTCGAGCACGACCAGCCGTCCCGTTGGCACCGGCTCGCTGTCTACCGCCGGCCGGATCCGGCAGGCGTGCGCCAGATCCAGCAACACCGCGGCACTCAACAGGCGTTCACGGCACGCGCGGTCCAACGCCGGGCGCGCAGATGCGTTGTCGAGCAACAGCAGCAGCAAATCCTCGGCGATAGGCGCCATCAGCAGGTCTGCTACCGCTCTGTCCCCCGACCCGACGGCCTAATCAGGCGTGGTAGGGCTCCGCGCTGACCAGGGTGACCTCGACGGTGTTGCCGTTGGGCACGGTGTAGCTGCGGGTCTCACCCTCTTTGGCGTCGATCAGCGCGCCGCCCAGCGGTGAGTTCGGCGAGAACACCTCGAGCTTGCCTTCGTGGACGGCCTGCTCGCGGGTGCCGATCAGGAACGTCTCGGTGTCGGACTTGTCGCCGTCGTAGTAGACCTTCACCACCGAACCGGGCAATGCCACCCCGGACTGTTTGGGAGCCTCGCCAACCTTCGCGTTGTTGAGCAGTTCCTGCAGCTGTCGGATGCGGGCCTCCTGCTGCCCCTGCTCCTCACGAGCGGCGTGATAACCGCCGTTCTCGCGCAGGTCGCCCTCCTCGCGCCGGTCGTTGATCTCGGCGGCGATGACGGGACGGTTCGCGATCAACTGATCGAGCTCGGCCTTGAGTCGATCATGGGAATCCTGGGTCAACCAGGTCACCTGGGTGTCCGTCATCTCGTCGTGCTCCTTGCATCGGTTAGGCGGCATCCGCCTCAACAGTTGTCGGTCGTGCCGCCGGGCGGTTCCACCGCCTGTACTGCCGACCCCAGTAGTCGGGTGTACGCCCTGCGCGGTACATCTGGCCGTTAATGCAGCAATACACGGTCCCAGCTGGACCGTGCATCCGAAGATCCTACCACCGCCGCTGCGGGCGTCGAGTACATTTTCGCAGTTGGGCGTTTGCGCTGGAGGTTGCCAGAACCTCGCGCGGTCAGGGTGCGCGCAGGTAGCCGGGCACATCGGCGCCGCAGCCGTAGATGTCACCGATCACCGCCGGCTTGCTGGACTTCACGATCGTCGTCACCTGCACCGTCGCCTCGGATGACGGGGGAACCAGCACCTCGCGCCGGCCCGTCTCGGTGCCGTCTTTCGCGCGTACCCGCACGATGCAATCGACCGGCTGCGAGGGGTCTGTTCGCGTCACGCTGATCGTTACCGACACCGTCTGGTCGTCGATCAGCCGGTAGCCGGCCAGGGTGCCGTCGATGTCGCTGCGGCCCAGTCGTTGGTAGCCGATGACGGCGACGACGATGCCGGCCGCGACCACCAGGACAACCAGGGCGATGACCCGCCGCCGCGACGGCCGGGGCAGCCGGGCCCGCCCGTAGCGGTTCCGCGGTGGCGAGGAAAAAATTTCGGTCATGTTCTCTGGCGGTCGGTGCCGGGTAGTCGGGTTTCAAGGGCCGGCATCCGGGATGGAACTATTAGACCTGGAACTATAGGGACACAGTCAGGGAGCACGTGAGCGAACTGCGTTTGATGGCGGTGCACGCCCACCCGGACGACGAGTCCAGCAAGGGCGCCGCCACCCTTGCCCGCTACGCCGATGAGGGCCATCGTGTGCTGGTGGTGACCCTGACCGGAGGCGAACGCGGCGAAATCCTCAACCCGGCCATGGACCTGCCGGAAGTGCATGGACGCATCGCCGCGATCCGCCGTGACGAGATGGCCAAGGCGGCTGAGATCCTCGGCGTCGAGCACGCCTGGTTGGGCTTCGTCGACTCTGGGCTGCCCACCGGGGATCCGCCGCCGCCGCTGCCGGAGGACAGCTTCGCGCTGGCGCCGCTGGAGGCGTCCACCGAGGCGCTGGTGCGCGTCGTGCGGGAGTTCCGGCCGCACGTGATGACGACGTATGACGAGAACGGCGGCTACCCGCACCCGGACCACATTCGCTGCCATCAGGTTTCGGTCGCCGCCTACGAAGCGGCCGCTGACTACCAGCGCTTCCCGGACGCCGGGCCGGTGTGGTCGGTGGCCAAGCTGTACTACAACCACGGATTCCTGCGTCAGCGGATGCAGATGCTGCAGGACGAGTTCGCCAAGCGGGGGCAGACCGGCCCGTTCGAAAAGTGGCTGAAGCATTGGGATCCTTCGCATGATGTCTTCGCCGGCCGGGTGACGACCAAGATCGAGTGCTCGGCGTATTTCAGTCAGCGTGACGACGCGTTGCGGGCGCACGCCACCCAGATCGATCCCAAGGGGGATTTCTTCGCCGCACCGATCGAATGGCAGCAGCGGCTGTGGCCGACCGAGGAGTTCGAGTTGGCCCGCTCGCGGATTCCGGTGCGTCTGCCCGAGTCCGATCTGTTCGCCGGAATCGAGGCGTAGCAGTGGTAGCCGTGAGCCCGCTTGCACTTGCCGCGATGCGGGTGCTCGCCGACGGACCGCACAACAGCGGACCGGATTTCGGCAAAGCCAGCCCGTTCGGCTTGCTGGTGGTGGTGCTGTTGCTGATCAGCGTGTTGCTGTTGGTCCGCTCGATGAACCGGCACCTCAACAAGCTGCCGGAGTCCTTCGACCCGCAACACCCCGAACCCGATCAGGCCGTCGACGACGGGACGATCGACCCACCACCTCATGAGCCGCGCTGACGACGATGCAGGGCGTAGCCCTGAGGAGGAGCGGCGCCCATGAGCCACGCGGGTAACGAGCTCGCCGGGGCCGCCAGCCCCTACCTGCGCCAGCACGCCGACAACCCGGTGCACTGGCGGCAATGGTCGCCGCGGGCGCTGGCCGATGCCGCGCAGCGCGACGTGCCGATCCTGCTGTCGGTCGGCTACGCCGCTTGCCACTGGTGTCACGTGATGGCCCACGAGTCGTTCGAGGACGACGAGGTGGCCGCGGCGATGAACGCCGGGTTCGTCTGCGTCAAAGTCGACCGTGAGGAACGGCCCGACATCGACGCCGTCTACATGAACGCCACCGTCGCGCTCACCGGGCAGGGCGGTTGGCCCATGACGTGCTTCCTGACGCCCGACGGGCGGCCGTTTTTCTGCGGCACCTATTACCCTAAAGCTGCTTTCCTGCAGCTGCTTTCGGCGGTGTCCAGCACTTGGCGGGATCGCCGTGACGAGGTCGAGCAGACCTCCGATCACATCGCCGGCGAACTACGCTCGATGGCGTCCGGGCTGCCCGGCGGCGGGCCGGAGGTGGAGCCGACGCTCTGCGACCACGCGGTCGCCGCCGCGCTGCGCGACGAGGACACCGCTCGCGGCGGTTTCGGTGGTGCGCCGAAATTCCCGCCGTCGGCGTTGCTGGAGGCGCTGTTGCGGCACTGGGAGCGGACCGGCTCACCGCAGGCGCTGGCGGCGGTCCGCCGAACCGGTACCGCGATGGCCCGGGGTGGAATGTACGACCAGCTGGCCGGCGGATTCGCCCGCTACAGCGTCGACAACGCTTGGGTGGTACCGCATTTCGAGAAGATGCTGTACGACAACGCGCTGCTGCTGCGGGCCTACGCGCACTGGGCCCGCCGAACCGGTGATCCGTTGGCGCGCCGGGTCGCCGGCCAGACCGCGCGTTTCCTGCTCGACGAGTTGCGCGAGGCCGACATGTTCACCTCGTCGCTGGACGCCGACGCCGACGGCAGCGAGGGCTCGACCTACGTCTGGACTCCCGCACAGCTGACCGAAGTGCTCGGCCGCGACGACGGGCGTTGGGCCGCTTCGGTTTTCGGAGTGACCGAGGCCGGCACCTTCGAAGCCGGCGCATCGGTGCTGCAGTTGCCCGGCGATCCCGATGACCCCGGCCGCTTCGAACGTGTCCGGACCGCGCTGCTGGCCGCCCGGCTGACGCGACCGCAACCCGATCGCGACGACAAGGTCGTCACCGGCTGGAACGGGCTGGCCATCACGGCGTTGGCCGAGGCCAGTGTCGCGCTGGACGCACCCGAGTTGGCCGATGCCGCCGCCGCCTGCGCGACGGCGCTGGTAGCGCTGCACCTGGTGGACGGCCGGTTGCGCCGGGCCAGCTTGGACGGTCGGGTCGGCGAGAGTGCCGCGATCCTGGAGGACCACGCGATGCTGACCACCGGGCTGCTGGCGCTCTATCAACTCACCGCTGACAGTGCCTGGCTGACGAGCGCCACCGGCCTGCTGGATATTGCGTTGGCGCACTTCGCCGATCACGACCGGCCGGGCCGCTGGTTCGACAGCGCCGACGACGCCGAGCGGCTGATGCTTCGGCCCGCCGACCCATATGACGGCGCGACGCCGTCGGGGGCGTCGTCGATCGCTGAGGCACTGCTGACCGCGGCGCATGTAACCGGCGGACAACGAGCCGACCGCTATCGGCAGGCGGCGGCCGACGCGCTCCACGCGCACTCACCGCTGCTGGCCCGCGCGCCGCGCTCGGCCGGCCACTGGCTGGCGGTCGCCGAATCCGCTGTGCGCGGGCCGCTGCAGATCGCGGTGGCCTGTGCTGCGCCGGGATCGTCGCTGCTGGCCGACGCGCGCCGCCTCGCACCGGGCGGGGCGATCGTCGTGGGCGGCGAAATGGGCTCGTCGGAGCTGCTGGTAGGTCGCGATCGGGTGGCCGATGCGGACGCGGCCTACGTGTGCCGTGGCCGGGTCTGCGACCTGCCGGTCACCAGCGCGGAAGCCCTGGCGGCGGCGCTTGATGCGCCACGGTAGCGTGCGTGTCATGCCGAGCGCCGAACACATCGCCGAGACCGTCAACCGCTACATCAGCCTGGTTGCCAAGGGCAGCGCGGACGATCTCGTCGAGTTGTACGCCGACGACGCGACGGTCGAGGATCCGGTCGGGGGCGAGGTGCACATCGGCCGGCAGGCGATCCACGGTTTCTATTCCGCCGTGGAAAACGTCGAACGGGAATGCGAGCTGGTGACGCTGCGGGTGGCCGGCAACGAGGCGGCGTTCCAGTTCCGGTTGACGGTGACGGCGGGCGACAGCCGGATGCTCATCGAGCCGATAGACGTGATGGTGTTCGGCGAGGACGGCAAGGTCACTGCGATGAAGGCCTA
>DASQRI010000247.1:0-4096 GCA_035642975.1 Mycobacterium sp. | reverse complement strand
ACCGTCCCTGCCAGCAAGATTCCCCCAATCGGACGAACACGCCGTTCCACAACGCCGAATGGGAGAGTTCATGCTGCAGACAGTCGCAAAACTGGCCATCGCGCGGCCGCGGAAGATCATCGCGGCCGCGTTGCTGATCCTGTTCGGCGCGGCCATGTTTGGTCTGCCGGTTGTCAAGAGTTTGCCCTCTAGCGGCTTCCGGGACCCGGACTCGGAATCTTGGCATGCCTCGCAACTGCTGTCGGACAAGTTCGGCCGCGGCGACATGCAACTGGTCATCTCCGTCAAGTCGGACAACGCCACGTACCGCGCGGCGGCAGGCACCGGGCTGGTCTCATGGCTGCACAGCTTCCCGTTCGTCACCGACGTGGAGTCGGCCTGGACGGCGCCGCCGCAAATCGCATCGGCGTTAGTGAGCAAGGACGGCAAAACTGCGCTAGTGGTCGCCGGTATCAGCGGAGGCGAGGCCGGCTCGCAGAAGCACGCTGCGACGTTGGCTGCTGCGGTGCCCCACTTCAACGACGTGACTATCACTCTCGGCGGCGAGGCGATGGCCTATGTCGAGGCCACCGCCCAATCCGAACACGACCTGGTGCTCATGGAGGCGGTCTCCTTGCCACTGATTTTCCTGGCGTTGATATGGGTGTTCGGCGGCCTGCTGGCGGCCGCGCTGCCGTTGGCGGTCGGAATTTTGGCGATCGTCGGCTCGATGGCGGTGCTGCGCGCGATCTCCTACGCCACCGACGTGTCGGTGTTCGCGTTGAACCTCACCCTCGCAATGGGACTGGCCCTGTCGGTCGACTACACACTGCTGATCATCAGTCGATACCGCGACGAGGTGGCCACCGGCGCGGCCCGTGACGAGGCGCTGGTGCGCACCATGGTCACCGCCGGGCGGACGGTGCTGTTCTCGGCGGTCACCGTCGCGCTGTCGATGGTCGCGATGGCGCTGTTCCCGATGTACTTTCTCAAGTCGTTCGCTTACGCCGGGGTCGCGGTGGTCGGATTCGCCGCCATGACCGCGGTGGTGGTGACACCGGCCGCCATCGTGCTGCTCGGCACCAGGCTCGACGCACTCGACGTGCGCCGCGCGATCCGGCGAATGCTCGGCAGGCCGAATCCAATACCGCGACCGGCCGAACAGACGGGCTGGTATCGCTGGTCGAAATTTGTTATGCGGCACGCGATTCCGGCTGGGGTGCTGGTGGTGGCTCTGCTCCTTGTGCTAGGTGCTCCGCTCCTGGGCATCAGGTGGGGCTTTCCCGACGACCGGGTGCTCGGAGGCTCTTTCTCGACGCGTCAACTGGGTGACGACCTGCGCTCGAACTTCGCGGTGGATTCCCAGAACGATGTGTTGGTGGTGATTCCGCACGTTACGGGGATGTCTGAGGCCGAACTCGACAGCTATGCCGCCGATCTATCCCGGGTGCCCGATGTGGTCGCCGTGGCCACACCAGGGAGCGCATACATACAAGGTCGCCTGGCCGGGCCGTCCTTGGCCGCCGCCGGATTGAAAGGCGGCAGCGCGTTTTTCACCGTCAGTAGCAATGCGCCGTTGTTTTCCGTGGCGTCGCAAACCCAACTGGACCGGTTGCACGCGGTCGCGCCCCCGGCCGGGCGGGGCGTCGAGTTCACCGGCAGAGCCCAGATCAGCCATGACAGCGCCACCGCCGTTACCTCACGGGTGCCGCTGGTGCTGGCAATCATCGCCGCCATCACCTTCGTGCTGCTATACCTGCTCACCGGCAGCCTCGTGCTGCCAGCGAAGGCGCTGCTGTTAAATGTGCTGTCGCTAAGCGCCGCGTTCGGTGCACTCGTCTGGATCTTCCAGGATGGTCACCTCGGCGGGCTCGGTACCACCGCCACCGGCACCCTCATGGCCAATATCCCGGTGTTGTTGTTCTGCATGACCTTCGGGCTGTCGATGGACTACGAGGTGTTCTTGATCGCGCGGATCCGCGAATACCGGGACAAGTCCGCGAAGACACGGCGCGACAACGACGAAAGCGTCGCGTTGGGCTTGGCCCGCACCGGCCGGGTGGTCACCGCCGCAGCGGTGCTGATGGCGATCACGTTCAGCGCGCTCATCTCCGCCCAGGTCTCATTCATGCGGATGTTCGGTCTCGGGGTGACGCTGGCCGTGCTGGTTGACGCGACCCTGGTCCGGATGGTGCTGATGCCGGCATTCATGCGTGTGTTGGGCCGCGTCAACTGGTGGGCGCCGGCACCCCTGGCCCGACTGCATCAGCGGATCGGCATCAGCGAATCCGGCGACCTCGACCGGACGATCCTGCCGCCCGTTGTGAGTTATTCCTACGCGTCTGAGCCGAAAGGTAATCGTATGAGTGTCAACTCCTGATGCAGGCAGTAATCAACGAAGTAATTGACCATCAACCGCAATCCGAAAATATACCGAAATACCGTCATGTCTCGATAAGGAGAAGAATAATGTCAAGTTCAGCACCCTCACGGCCCAGCGCTAAGACCCGCCTCGACGTGGAAGATGCGGTACTCCGAGAGTTCCAATTGGCCGCCAGGAGCCGTTCCGGGAATGTCAGCCTGACATCGGATTATCGGAAGGACCTCGGAATCAACTCGATGGGCTTCGTATCGGCGATTTGCGGACTAGAGAAGAGGCTCGGAATAAGCCTTGTGGAACGTATCGAACAGCTTAGCACCTGTGCCAAACTGAGCGACATCGCGGGCACCGTTGTATTTGCCCTCGTGCGACAGCAGTGCACCTGACTGCGGTGCCTTCCCAGAGTTCAATGGCTTGAAAAGGCGACGCCAGCGACACACCCCCTGGCCGTGGCCATCGGTAATGGATTCCACCCCGCACGGCGGTGCCGGTAAATACTGCTCCGCTGCAATGATTTAGGAGAATTGATGTTGGACACCGCTGTGATAACCGGAGCGAACGGGTTTGTGGGCAGCCACTTCGTATTGAACTTTGTCGGAACGCGAATTCGGCATGCTTATGTTCTCGTACGTGGCGAATCGGATGACGTCAGGAGAGCCAAATTAACACGCGCGCTCGAGGAAGCAAATAATTCCTACGCGCGCCGGCGGCCCCTGAATGAGATCTTGGACCGGCTGACGATTGTTGAATGCGACATCCGGTCGCCGCTGGCCGGAATTCCCGAAGAGTCGTTAGACATTTTGCAGCGGGCCCGCCCGGAAGAGCTATGGCATTTCGCCGCCTCCTTGAACTTCGAGGACAGACGATCTGACGAGATAGCAGCCACAAATCTAGACGGGGCTCGACAAATACTGGGACTGGCGTCACGTCTGGGCATCAATCGATTGCTGCACTGTTCCACCGCGTACACCTGCGGTACACAGACCGAGATGGTGCAGGCTGTGCCGCATCCCAAGGAGGGGCCGTTCTCAAATCAGTACGAGGTGACTAAGTGCGCCGCTGAGCACTTCCTGCTGGATGAATGCCGTAAAGCCGGCGTAAAACTTACGATTTTGAGGCCAAGCGTCGTCATCGGGAACTCGGAGACCAAGCTACCCGGTGGAAGTACGACCGGCCTTTACGGGCTGCTGCGAGAGCTGCACCAGGTTGGCCATCTGTTGAAGAAGTCAGCATCGGCGGTCCGGGTGTACGCGCTTGAGCAGGCCCGCATCAACTTCATCCCAGTGGATGTACTGATGTCGCAGATCGATTCTCTGCTCCGTGGTGCGGATCATGAAGGTATATGTCACCTCGTTTCACAGGGCGGCCTCACCAACGGGGAGATATTGTCGATAATTCAAAGTGCGCTGGACATCGAGTCCTGCATGCGTATCGTGCCAACGGCGGTAACGCAGAGCACCTCCCTCGAAAAATTATTGGATCACCGCGTCGACTTCTACAAAAGCTATTTCCGGGCTGACCGAACTTTTGCCCCGTCGAATGTCGACGAATATACCCTGTCACTTGCTGATATGCGCAGCTTTATTCACGAAGGCGTCAGGTCGTTGAACCGCACCAACGTGGCAAGCAGCTTCGACTTCGGAACCTTGACGACCTCGGACGGGGCGCAACTGAATGTCTACTCAGCCGGGTCAGAGGATCGACCGGTCGTCCTGATCTGTAATGCTGCAGGAATGC
>DASQRI010000246.1:0-13708 GCA_035642975.1 Mycobacterium sp. | reverse complement strand
GCCAGCTCGATCGCCAACGGAATCCCGTCCAGGCGTTCGCAAATCTCCACCACCGCGCCCGCCTCGTCGGCTATGGCCAGCGAGAAGCGCGGCGAAACACTCTGTGCGCGTTCGACGAACAATGTCACTGCGGCCGAGTCGATTCCCGCGCCCACGTCCAGCGAGGGCACCGGCCACACTTGCTCGGCGACCACCCCGAGTCCCTCGCGGCTGGTGGCCAGGATCTTCACCGTCGCGGAGTGCGCGAAGATTGCCTCGATCAGATCAGCGGCGGCGTCCAGCACGTGTTCGCAGTTATCGAATACCAACAGCCGCACCCTGCCCTCCAGCGCGGCGGCGATGCTGTCGGTCACGTCCTTGCCGGGTTGTTGGGTGATGCCCAGCACCGAGGCCACCGCGTCGGGCACCGCGCCCGGATCGCCGACACTGGCGAGTTCGAAAACCCAAACACCGTCCGGGAATTTATCGGCCACCTGCGCGGCCGCCTCCAGCGCCAGCCGAGTCTTGCCCACCCCGCCCACACCGGTCAAGGTCACCAAGCGATGTGCCCGCAGCACCGCTTCCACCTCGACGCGCTCGGATTCGCGACCAATGAGGCTGCTGACCGGCGGACGCAGGTTCCCCGGCGTCGCATCCAGGGTCCGCAGTGGCGGGAACGCGGTCGGCAATCCATCAGCCAGGACCTGAAAAACCCCGACCGGGGCCGGCAGATCCCGCAACCGCCGCGGCCCCAGATCCAGCAGATCCACCCCGCTGAGCAGACCCGCCGTCGACTCGCCCAGCAAAATCTGGCCGCCATGCCCGGCGGCCATCACCCGTGCCGCACGATTCAGCACCGCACCGAAGTAGTCCGCCCCCCGCAATTCCGCTTCGCCGGTCGCGATGCCCATCCGCACCGGCAACTCGAGCGATCGTTGCGCGGCCACCGCGGCATCGACAGCAGAGCGCGGTGAGGCGAACGCGGCACACACTCCGTCACCGGTGTGCTTGAACAACCAGCCGTCGTGCGCATCCACCGCCGCGCGCAACACTTCGTCGTGCGCGGCAAGCGCCACCCGCATCCCATCGGCGTCGGCCTCCCACCGACGGGTCGAACCCTCAACATCGGTGAACAGAAACGTCACAACCCCCGAAGGAGCAGCCGCACGAAGAGCGGACATACCTGCAGAATCTCACAGCAGACACGCTGCCACCTTGCACATCGCCGAATCCCCCCTAGACCCTGAGTGACCTTCTACTACATAACCTTTTGGGTGCCGCCATGCCGAGAGGGTCGGATCGTCATTTCCGCTTCAACGTCTAGTCATCCGAAGAAGTGAGCGGCGATCACCACGATTGTCGTCATGCGTCTTTATCATCAGCCCATGCACAGGGCGTCCTCGCTAACCTCCGCCGCGGCAAGCCATCTGGGCTCACCGGCTGTACCGTGAGCATGAAAACCGCTTATCTATTCCTCCCGCTCTACCTCGGGCTCGTCGTGGGCTTCGTCGGCCACAGCGTCTGGACGGGTTTGGTTGGAGCAGTCGTCGGTCTGTTGCTGGCGGCGCTGCTGTCACGAGAAGCCAACCGTCGCCCCGGCGCGAGCATGATCGCGATCGACGCCATGACCGGAACGGAGTTCGAGGACTACGTCGCCGCCCGTCTGCAGCGGGCCGGCTGGCGGGTCACGTTCACCCCGGTTGTTGGCGACTACGGCGTCGACTTGATCGCTGAGAAGCAAGGTAGGTCGGTGGCGATCCAGTGCAAGCGCCACAGCAATTCCGTCGGCCTCGCGGCTGTTCAACAGGTGGTGGCCGGCGCACGCCATCATGGGTGCACGAAGAGCATTGTCATCAGCAATCAGGAATTCACCCAGGCGGCGAAGCAACTAGCGTTCACCCACGGCTGCCAGTTGATCGGACGCAGAGCATTGCAAGCCTGGGTACCGCCTCCTGTACTACGGGCGGTTTGAAATGAATCCGAATCACTACTTGCTTTGACCGGGCTCGACACCAATTCTTGGGAGATGGCAACGGTCAAGCAGGTCAAGCAAACGAGATCCCGGTGGTCTACGAGCGCGCTGGTGGCTGGCGGGATGGCGTTGTCCGCTTTCGGACTGGCCGGTGGGATCGCCGAGGCTGCGCCGGCCCCTGCGCCGACCTATCACTGGTGCCCGGGTGATCAATGGGATCCGGGCTGGAGCCCTGTCTTGGACTGGAATTGGAATCAGTGCCACGACTGGCAGCGTGCGGGCGGCCCGGCTCCGATGAGCTGGGGGCCGTGGGGTCCGCCGCCGCCATGGGCCCCGCCGCCGCCGGCCCCACCGTCGTGGGCACCCGGAGCTAACGTGATGTGGAACCAGACTGCCCGGGCTTGGGGATTCTGGAACAACGGCATTTGGATGACGATCTGACGAAACTGCGAATTGCCGTCGGTACGGTAGCCGCCGCCGTGGCCTTCTTCAGCGCCGGGTTGGCGCACGCTGACGAGGCCGGCTATCTGGATCAGCTGAGCCAGCACGGCTATCTGGTCACCGAGCCCTCCGGGGAATATCTGCTGGGCAGCGGCCACGCGATGTGCCAGCAGCTGCAGGCCGGGCATTCGCCGGAAGACGTCGCCAAGCATTGGACGTACCCGAACGCGTCGTATCAGAACTTGCTGGACATGGCCAGAGCGGCACAAGACAACCTGTGCCATTAGCGTCGATTAGTCTGCGAAGACAGCGATTTCGCTGCCCAGCCGATACGGCGCCACTAGTGGAAGGTCGTCTCCGCTCCAAAACCGGCCCGGGTCAAACCAGTTGGACCGCTTCTCGGTCTCGATCAGGCCCATCTCTTCGTAGGTGACCGCCACCGTCTCTGCGCAGTAAGCGGACTCGAACCCGTTCTGTCGCTGCTGCGCCCTGCGGCGGCGCGTCGATTCGCGAACCTTGCTGTCCAAGAACGGGATTCCACGCACCCAGTCGTACCTGGTCGGGAGCTGACCGCGCAGCCACCGCAGCGTCAGCCGGGTGGTCGACGGAAACGGGGTGCCGTCCATCCGGGCGATGACGCGCAGCAACCGGTTTTCCTGCTCGTGGTCCGCGTCGGGGCTCAGCTGACGAAACCAGCAGCGCTGCCCGTAACGGGTCAGCCACCGCTCGACGGCCTCCCGGGCGTCGTTGAGTTGCACACCCCGATGGTTGGTGCCGGTCCAGACATCGGTCAGCTTGTCGCCGAGCTCGGCATGCCACATCAACGGGGGCAGATCCTCGATCGCCACCGTCATGCCAACGTGGTTGACCGGACTGTTCGACAACGTCTGGATCGCGCGGTCGGGTCCGGAATGTCCGCGAAACAGCCAGACGTCGCCGGTCCGGGTTGCCTCCAGCGCGCGATCGAGGCTCACCGTATGCGTTTCCACCACCGCACCATATGCACATACCGTGGTCGCCGTGATGCACTCGCGAATAACCTGAGCCCATGCGCACCATGTGGAAGTTGCTCGGATTGGCCGGCGTCGTCGGGGTGGCCGCCGGGGGAGTGCTGATGGCTCGCGATCAGCGGCGACGCAGGGCCTACACGCCCAACGAGATTCGGGACCGGCTGCACCAGCGCCTGGCCGAGGCTGGCGACGCCTAACTACGTCAGCTAGGCGACGGCGTAGAGACGGTGAGTGCCGGAGAAGCCCTTCAGCTCGGCGTCACGGCCCTCATCGAAGGAGATGTCCTCGCAGTCGTCGAGGGCGTCGCGCACGGTATCGCTCACCAAAATCTCGCCGCCACCGGCTTGGTCGGCGACCCGCGCCGCCATGGCGACGTTCCGGCCGAACAGATCGTCGCCGCGGCGTACCGATCGGCCCATGTGGACGCCGATCCTCACTCGAATCTTGTTGTGCCGCTTATGCTGTGCGTCCTTTTGTAATGCGTCCTGCATGTCGATGCCGCAGCGCACCGCCTCCTCGGCCTTGGCGAACGCGATCATGAAGCCGTCGCCCTGACTCTTCACCACATGCCCTGAGCGCTGCTTGACCAGTTTGCGGACCAGCTTGTCGTGCTCGCCGATCAACTTCACCCAGGCCCGGTCGCCGACTCGCTCGTTCAACGCGGTGGACTCCTCGATATCGGAGAACAGAATCACCACCTTGCCGTCCGGGGTGACCCGGGCCAGGTCCGGACGCTCCACCTCGGCCCAATCGGCCAGGTCCTCGATCGAGCTGCGCACCGCCGCGCCCAGGCCCTCCTTGCGCACCAGGTTCGCGGTCTGCCAGACGGTTTTTACCGCTTTTGACCCAAAACCTATGAAGTCGGGCGGCCTCCGCAGCGCTTCAACCTCCCGGCGACTGCGGGTCAGCGCCGCCCACAGCACAGCGAGCCCCACGGCTTCGCCGAGGGCTACAGCGGCCAGGGCATAGATCCCGATGTGCAGCGCATCCACCACGGTCCACATTCAACACGCCACGGTGTTGATCTGCCCTGACATTCCGCGGGGTGCCGCCGTTGCCCAATGCGCAGGCTCGAGCGACGCCTCACATCGCGAAGTGGACGACGATGACCAGGGCGGCGCCGAGGATGGCGAAGGTCATCGATGACGACGAACAGAAACGACGGAATGGTGAGTACCCACCACAGGAGCATTACCCCGTCGAGCAGGTAGAACAGGCTAGCGACGTTTTCGGCTCGGCGTTGTCGAAAGCGACAGTGCCAGATCGGTGACGCAACCATCCAGACTGACCTGGTCGTGTAGCCGACCGGAAAGCGAAAGACCAACTGCGAGAGGACAGTCCGAAAATTTCCGGCGACGTGTGGGGCAGTTGCAACGAACGGCCGGCGTTTACCCACTTGAGCTAGCGGTTACCCATAGGCTCGGCTATTGGTTGTCGGGTCGAACCGTAGTGTTTAGGGTTGAAGCTGGCCGCGGCGGGATCGAGTTAGGCGCGTTTTGCAAGTGTTGAGCCCAAGCTGACTAGTCGATTTTTCGTGGAGGTCCCGATTGGCCGAATCCGGCGATAGCGCTTCAGATCTGCTGGTGATCTTTGGTATTACCGGCGATCTGGCCCGCAAGATGACTTTTCAGGCGCTCTACCGCCTGGAGCGCAGGGAACTACTGCAATGCCCCTTATTGGGCGTGGCCGGCGAGGACATCACCGTTGAGGAGTTGGTCAACCGCGCCCGCGCGGCGATCGCAGACGCCGGCGAGAAGATCGACGACAAGATCTTCGACCGGTTGGCGCACCGATTGTCCTACCTGCACGGCGACGTCACCGATCCCGCGCTGTATGACGCGCTGGCCAAGCGGATCGGGTCGAAGCGTCGCTGCCTCTACTACCTGGAAATGCCGCCTTCGCTGTTCGCGCCTATCGTCGAGAACCTCGGCAAAGCCAGGCTGCTGGAGCACTCCCGCGTCGCGGTGGAAAAGCCGTTCGGTCACGATCTGACGTCCGCAGTCGAACTCAACGCCCGGCTGCGTGCGCTGTTGGACGAGGACCAGATCTTCCGGGTGGATCACTTCCTGGGCAAGGAACCGGTCGTCGAACTGGAGTATCTGCGCTTCGGCAACCTGGCGCTGGTTGAGCTGTGGGACCGCCACAGCATCTCCGAAATTCAGATCACCATGGCCGAGGACTTCGGCGTCGACGACCGGGGCAGGTTCTACGACGGGGTCGGCGCCCTGCGCGACGTCGTGCAGAACCATCTGCTGCAAGTGCTTGCCGGACTTACGATGGAGCCGCCCGTCGGGCCGAGCGCAGACGACTACAACGACAAAAAAGCCGATGTGCTGCGCGCGATACCAGCGGTGGACCCGGACCGATGCGTGCGGGGTCAATATCGCGGCTACACGGACGTCTCAGGGGTGGCCAAGGGTTCCCAGGTCGAGACGTTCGTCGCGTTGCGGGTGGAGATCGACAACTTTCGCTGGGCCAGGGTGCCAATTTTTCTGCGGGCGGGCAAGGCAATGGCCGAACGCGTCACCGAGGTGCGGTTGTTCACCCATCGCGTCCCATCGTTGGCTTTTTTGCCGGATCGCAGGCGGGCCGAACCCAACCAGATCGTGTTGCGCATCGACCCCGATCCCGGACTCCGCCTGCAGCTGACCGCGATAAACGGTGACCGCTGGCGCGACCTGCACCTGGATTCTTCATTCATGCAGGACTTCGGCGAGCCCCTCACCCCCTATGAGCGGCTGCTGCACGCGGCGTTGAACGGGGATCACCAATTGTTCGCTCGCGAGGACGGCATCGAAGAGACCTGGCGGATCGTGCAGCCCCTACTCGACAACCCCGGCAAGGTGCACCGCTACGAGCCCGGCTCCTGGGGGCCGGACGAGGCGCGCGAACTGTTACGCGGTCATCGCGGTTGGCAACAGCCGTGGCTAGTCGACAACCACCATTAAGGAGAACGAGACAATATGCAGCTAGGGATGATCGGCTTAGGCCGGATGGGCGCCAACATCGTCCGCCGGTTGGTCGACAACGGGCACGAATGCGTGGTGTACGACCACAATCCGGATGCTGTTAAGGCGATGGCCGGTGAAGACAAGATCACCGGGGTGTCGTCGCTGTCCGAACTGGTCGACAACCTCACAAAGCCTCGAGTCGTCTGGGTGATGGTGCCCGCCGGCGATATCACCACCGGGGCAATTAAGGAGCTGGTTAACACGCTGCAATCGGGCGACATCGTGATCGACGGCGGCAACACCTACTACCGCGACGACATCCGACACGCCCAGCTCCTGTCCGAGCGCGGGATTCGGCTACTGGACTGCGGCACCAGCGGCGGAGTGTGGGGCCGGGAGCGCGGCTACTGCCTGATGATCGGCGGCGACGACCAAGCGTTCACGCACGCGGAGCCGATATTCGCCACCGTCGCGCCCGGCGTGGACGCGGCACCGCGCACCCCGGGCCGCGACGGCGAGATCGCGCAACCGGAGAAGGGGTACTTGCACTGCGGGCCTAGCGGGGCCGGGCACTTCGTGAAGATGGTGCACAACGGCATCGAGTACGGGATGATGGCCTCCCTCGCCGAAGGCCTGAACATTCTGCGCAACGCCGACATCGGAAAGCGGGTCCAAGCGGGTGACGCCGAGACCGCGCCGCTGTCGAACCCCGAGTGCTACCAGTACGACATCAACATCGAAGACGTCGCCGAGGTATGGCGCAGAGGCAGCGTCATCGGCTCCTGGTTGCTGGATCTGACTGCGATCGCGCTGCACGAGTCACCCGACCTGAAGGAGTTCTCGGGACGGGTGTCCGACTCCGGGGAGGGCCGGTGGACGGCGATCGCGGCGATCGACGAAGGGGTTCCCGCGCCGGTGCTCACCACCGCGCTCCAGGCGCGCTTCGCCTCGCGGAGCCTCGACGACTTCGCCAATAAGGCGCTGTCGGCGATGCGCAAGCAGTTCGGCGGGCACGCGGAAAAGCCGGCGGAATAACCGACTTTGGCTACCCGCCGGCGCGGCCGTTGAGCGCCCGGTAAATGAACTCGGTCAACGTGTCGATGGCCTCGTCGTCGTCGACGCGTCGGCCGCCGAACCGGCCATCGTTGAGTTGCCAGCGATAGCTGAACCCGTCGAGCAGCGCGACGAACATGTGCAACACCTACCGGGCTGGACCGCTGACGCTGGACGACGGCTCCAGTTGCACGCTCGACGCCGATCGCCACATTCACGATGCCTGTGACCTGAAAGACGGTGCGGCAATGCTGGTTCGGCCCGATAGCTATATCGGGGCCATCACCTCGCAACCGGCTGTCCTGGCCGCCTACGCGGACCGGGTCATGCCGAGCGTTTCGCGAACGACACCACCACGTCGCTGAAGGCGTCGTTGTCGTCACCCGCGGCGGTGTGCCCGGCGTCGGACAGTTCGACGAACTCCGCGTTGGGCACCGTTTCCAGGAAGTGCCGCACCCCTTCGGGGCTGACCACGTCGGACAGCTTGCCGCGGATCAACAGCACCGGGATCGTCAGGTCGGCGGCGGCCCGCTCGAACTTCTCGGTGCGCAGTTGCGGGTCGTCGCCCGGCTTGGTCATGAATGCCGGATCCCAGTGCCAGTACCACCGGCCGTCGCGCAGCCGCAGGTTCTTCTTCAGTCCCTCCGGGCTGCGCGGTCGGGTCCGATGCGGCAGGTACGCGGCGACGGCGTCGGCGGCCTCTTCCAGCGAGCCGAACCCGTGCAGGCCGCTGAACATGAAGTCGCGGATGCGGGCGCTGCCGTTCTTCTCGAACCGCGGCACGACGTCGACCAGCACCAGCCGGGTGACCTTTTCCGGTCCGGCCTGATCGGCGACGAGGATGCCGGTCAACCCGCCCATGCTGGCCCCGATCAGCATGACCGGCCGGCCGATCGCGTCGAGCACCTGCATGACGTCGGCGGTCAGCGTCTCGACGTCGTAGTCGGCGTCGGGCGCGCGATCACTGTCGCCATGACCGCGGCTGTCCAGCGCGACCACGTGGAATCCCTCGTCGGCCAACACCTGACCGGTGTTCTTCCAAGAGAATCGATTCTGGCCGCCGCCGTGCAGCATGAGAATCGATGGCCGATCGGCCGCCGCGTCGATGCCGCGATTCCACTCGTCGGCGACCAGGGTGAGCCCCTGACTTCCGGGAAACTCGACAGTGTGCGGAGTGCTGCTCACAGTGGTCACGGGCGGTCCTCTCGGTCGATCGCCCCTCGACGTTACCGAGGTGGTCTAGCCAACCTCGCTACCGGGGGCAGGCGGCGGCGGCGCGTCGGGGAACAGCTCGTTGATGGCGCCGAACATGATGCGGTCCGTTGCCCTCAGCGTCGGTCGCCATCAGCGGGACACGACTGCTGCAATCATCGTGGCGTGGAGGGACTTCAGGCAGTTACGGTTTGTCCGAACTCGATTTGTCCGGTGCGGAACGCGGCTGTGACGCCGCCGTCGACGAGGATGTCCGTGCCGGTCACGTAACTTGCCGCGGGGCTGAGAAGGAAGTCCACCACGCCGGCGATGTCATCGGCGGTACCGATTCGTTGGCTTCCTGATCCGTCGATCATCGCCCGCATAGCGCCACCGGATTCGCCGGCAAACTCTTGCCGGCCCATCGCGGTCGAGATAATTCCCGGGCTGATGGAATTGATCCGAGCGCCGCGGGCGCCCCAAGCGGTCGCCGCCCGCGCGACGCGAAGTTGATTGACCCGCTTGGCATACGCGTAGGCCTCTCCCGGGCCGCTGAACCGATGAGGGTCACTGGGCTGCAGCGCGAGGAGATCGTCAACTGGCGCGGTTGCCAATTGGAACTCGACGTCAGGCGCAAGCGGCGTATTAAGGTGCGCGGCCATGCTGGCGATGACGACGCCCGATCCGCCGTGTTCGATAACCGTCGCGAATGCGTCTAGGGTCAGCGCGACGCCCAGCAGATCGACGGCGAGGATTGCGCTCACCGTTGCCTGCTCGGGGGACAGGCCGGCAGTGTGGACGACGGACGTGACCGGTCCCGCAGCGGCGGCGGCCGCGGCCACCTCGACAACAGAGCTGCGCGATGTCACATCGACTTGAGCGGTTGTGACACGATGTCCTTCATCGAGCAGCCGGTCTGCGGTGTGGGCCAAGGCTTTGGCGTCGATGTCGGCAAGGACCAGCAACCGCCCTGGGCCGACACGCCGGGCCACCGTTGCCCCCATGCCTCCGACACCTATCACCACGCAGACGTCGCGGATCATCGCGCCAACCTTTCGCCGGTCACGTGAACACCATCAATGACGAGAAATGGTTGGTGGAAGGGGGATGGTCGTGGGCTCATGAGATTGCTTCTCCTCAAACTGGTTCTAGGGCTCTGGTGTCATCGCCTTATTCGGTCACGTCTTGGACGCAAGCGATTTCAGTGCTGGTTGAGTAGGAGGTCCTGCCAGCTTCTCGGCTCCCCGGTCGCGGCCAGATTCGATTGCGCATAGGCCTGACCATTCGCCGCGACGTATTGACCCGTTCCCGGGTCGTATTCCGTGACGGCGACCGAGGGTCCAGGCCCTAAATCGTTGCCGCCGAACGAACTTTGAGCGGCCCGCGGCTTGCCGCCGTCAGTGTCCGACGGAACGTCTGGTGGCGCGATGGGCGGTATCCCCGCGGGCGCGGGTACAGCGTTGGCAGATGCACCCTGTGGTGGGTGGCTTTGCCCGTTGGGGGGCCGGCCCGGCATCGGGGGGATTCCCGGGGGGAGCGGTGTTCCCTGCATGGGGCCGAAGATGTGATCGCTGTTCGTGGTCCGGTCATCGGGTGGGAATCCTTGGGAGAGCAGGTTTGGATCCAGCGGAGTGGGGCCAAGTGCGTGTTGGCGCATGGCTAACGGTTCGTAGGGCTTATCGCTGTCGCATATCTCAACGGTCGGCGCGCGCTTTCCCGGGTGCCCCATGCAGGGATAGTTGCGGGCGCCACGAACCGCGATCGGAGAATCCTGCGGCAGTTTGCAATACAGGCCGTCGGGGGTGTCGATCGTCGTGGTATCGGCGGGTGAACGCCATTGCGATGCCGGCAGGAACCCGACAGTGCACCCAATCGGATCACTGTTCTCGATGGCGAACTCGGCAATGGGAACGCCGGTCGGGTTGTTCTTCGGCGAGCCGTAGGACTGGATTGCCGCCGCGTAGGGCGGCAGCAGCACCAGAAGTTGTTGCAGCGACGGGTTGTACGTGACGCCGATCTGGCCGATGGTGGTGAGGTTGGCCAGCAGCACTGGCAGCGTGGGTTTGACTTGGTTGAGCAGGCGCGACACTTCTTGGGCAAACGCGGGTCCGGTGTGCAGCAAACTACGGATCTGGGGGTCATTGGTCGCCACCTGCTCGGTGATTCCGGCGAGGTTACGCGCCCAGGTCCGGAGTGCGTCGGCGGTTTGGGCCTGCGAGTCCAGCAGCGGCCCGGTGTCCTCGATGAGGGTGCGGGTGCGGTCGGCGACACCGTTGGCGTCGCGGGCGATCGTTTCCGTCGAGTCGATGAGCGAGCCGAAGTCGTAGCCGGCGCCATTGAAGCCCTTAAACGATTCGTCGAGCAATGCGGTGAGCTTGTCCTTGGGAATGCTCTCGATCAATGCGCTGACCTGATCCAACATCGGCCCGACCGACTGGGGCACCGTGGTGTTTTGAGCGGCGACGACGGACCCGTTGTGAAGATAGGGCGGGGAGTCGGCGCGCGGAAGCAAGTCGACGTATTGTTCTCCCACCGCCGAAACGCTGCGCACTTGTGCTTGCAGGTTCGCCGGAATCTTCGGCGAGGTGTTCAGGGACAGAGTCGCTTCGGCTCCGGCGCGGGTGTATTCAACTGCGGTGACTTTGCCCACCTGCACCCCTCGCAGGGTGACATTGCTGAACCGGTACAGGCCACCGGCGTTGGGGAGTTCCACTTTCACGGTGATCCGGCCAATTCCGAGCAGTGTGGGGACCCGCACGTACACCAGGATCATCGCGGTCACACCGATGATCGACAGAATCGTGAAGATGGCAAGTTGGATCCGGACGAAACGTGTGAGCATCAGCCACCGCCAGCTTGGGGCGGCGCACCTGGCAGGGTCAGCGGCGGTGGTGGCGCCGTAGGGGCCGCGCCGCCCGGCGGGACCGGAACATCGCCGGGTGCCGGGGGAGCCGGCCCCGCGGCCGGCGGTGGTGCCGCCCCAGCCGGTGCCGGCACTGCGTTGGGCGGCGGTGGTGTCACGCCCACACCCATTGGGTCATAGGTGTACCGCAGATAATAAGGGTCACCTGGCTCGGGGGTTAACGGCTGGCCCTCGCGACCCCCGTGGGTGCCCAGAAACAGGGTTCGCCTGAGCCGGGGAGCCGTGAGGTCGATGGTCGCGAAGACGTTCACGTAGTCTCCGCGCACACCTCGGTCGATGAAGTTTTGGTTGAACGGGTAAATCGTCGCGTTCGCCAGTGCGGTGTCGAGGTCGGGTCCGACATCGGCCAGGGCGCGGATCGCGGGTTCAAGGTTCCGCAGGTTGGTCACCAGGTCGGCCTTCGAATCGTGCACGAGCCGTGTGGCGATGTCGCTGAATGTGCCGAGCTTGGTCAGTGCGCTGGTCAGCTGCGGGCGCTCTCGGGTGAGCACGTCCAGCGCGGGCGGTATCTTGCGTAGCGCCGCGGTGATGACATCGTCGTGCGCGGCGAGTGTGCCGGCAAACCGGTCCAGCGCCTCGATAGTGGACACGATGTTGTCGCGCTGATCATCGAAGGTGCCCACGAAGGTGTCGAGGCGAGTGAGCAGATCGCGCAGCTGGCCTTCACGCCCGGATAAGAGGGCGTTGAAATTGTGGATCACGTCTCCGATTTGCCCCAAGCCGCCAGCGTTGAGGACCACCGACAGTGACGACAAAGTCTGCTCGGTCGAGGGATAGGTAGATGACTTGTTCAGCGCGATCGTGGCACCCGGCTGCAGTCGTCCACGCGGCGCCTGGGCCAGCGGTGGGTCGAGGGAGACATGCATGGATCCCAGGATGCTGGTTTGCGCGACACTGGCCACCGCGTTGGCAGGTACCACCACCCCGGGCTGCACCGACACCTCGACGTCGGCGTGCCCGTGCTTAACGGTCATGTTGGCGACGCTGCCGACGACCACGTCGTTGATCATTACCGGTGAATTGGACTCCAGGGTAGCGATATTCGCGATCTCGAGATGGTAGGTCGCGGCGCCCGGGCCGCGTCCGAGCGCCCCGGGCAGCGGCAGCGAATTCAGACCCTGGAACGCACAGCTCGTCGAGGTCATCATGGCGCAGCAGCCCAGGGCGAGCAGGGGACGGCTGAGGGCCCGGCGGGTCATGATCCTGGTCTGCCTTCCGCAGGTGCCCCGGGCGCAGCTGGCGGACCAGCGGGTGGGGGCGGTGCCTGGCCGGGCAGCAGCATGCCCTGCCAGCTCGACGGCGGTGGCCAAAACAACGCCGGCGACGGGGCGGCGGGCAGATGGTCGGGCGCGGAGGGGCCGGGTGCGATCAGCGGCGGTTGACCATAGCCCGGTGGGGGCGGGGAATCCCCGTTCAGCCCGGTGTAGGCCGACACCGCGGGCGGTAAGTCGGGCGGCATGGGACTACCACCCGGACCGCCGGGAGCCAGGCCGGGCTCAGAGTAGATGAGATTCTGCGGGCTGAACGACTTCGTCAGGTAGGGGTTAATCGGGAAGGGCAGGTAGTTGAAGTTGATCGACCGCAGGGCGGGGCCGAGGTACTCGGCGCACAGCTTGCCGGTTTCGGTCGCAGTGACGTTTTCGACAGCGCCGATCGCAGAGCAGATGAGCGCTACAGGATTGGAGAAGTTGTTAAACGCAAACGTCCCGATCGCATCGCCGGTGTCGGGGTTGTAGATGCCGTAGCCGTTGGCGAAAGCATTCGGCGCGACGTGCAGAATGTTCTCCACCGCCATCTTGTGATCCACGAGATTCTGGGTGACGTCGGCTAACCGTGCGACCTGCTCCGAAGCCTGATCGCGGGTGCCCTTGACGAATCGCTGCACGTCGATGACGGCGGTCGACAGATTCGTCAGCGCCGCATCCAGATCCGACCGGCTGCCGTTGAGCACGCTGGTCAAGGTGGCGAGCCGGTTCTGGAATGACACGATCTGTGGTGTGCTGTCGCGCAGTGCGGTGACGAAGATCTGCAGGTTCTTGATGATGTCGACGATGTTGCCGCCACCGTCGGCGATGATTTGGCCCACCCGCGATAGTTGCGCCAGCGTTTGGCGGAGTTTGTCGCCGTTGCCCCCCAAGGCGTCGGCGGTGCTGTCGATGAATCGGGCTATCGAAGTGCTCGACACGTT